>JAIKWF010000096.1 GCA_024685005.1 Lachnospiraceae bacterium | reverse complement strand
ATGGTAACGGATGTGCCCAGCCGTGCCCATTCCAGAACAGCTCAGGCGCCCCAGAGCTTCTGGCTTTCGGATATTTTGGGTGTGCAGCGGGAGGCTGTGGCAAAGGGCATCACCAACGCCATTGATTCCTGCAGCCTGATGCGGATGTTTGACAAAAATGTCTCCGTGGTTGTTGGTCCCAATTACAACATCAAAATCACCACCCCGGAGGATTTCTACGTATTCCGGGCATTGTACGACGCCATCGAAAACGAACAGCTCCAATGATGAAGGGGGTCCCACATGCATACAGCACATGCGGAAAAAATGATCGTCACCTATCATGGCGACGTTGAAACCACATCTTTTTTTATGACACAAATTGAAAAAGGTTTAAGAGCGGACGGCTATGAGGTTTGTCCGCTCTTTTTTAATGAGGATTTAGGGGCCTGGCTGGCGGGAAAAGAGGAAAAACTCAAAGAAGCGTTCTTTCTGACCTTCAATTTTGCCGGGATCTACAGCAAAGATGCCTGCCGAATGCCGGCCGCAGAAGCAAGCGATTCGGTTAAAACAATGGACAGGGGAAAAAACGCGGACGGAGTGAATGCATCGATCAGAGCGAAAGCCCCGCTTCTGGTGGATAAATACATGATGCGCTGTGTCAACATCCTTGTGGACCATCCTTACCATTATCATGACTTTCTCTATGAGCAGATCAGGATCAGACGGGCGCGCTATCTGCAGTTTTGTATCGACAGGCAGCATATTGCTTATATGAAGCGGTATTTCCCGGAGATTGACCTTGGGGGATTTTTGCCAAGTGGGGGGACGGCCTGGGAAACTGCTCTACTGAGTGGAGGATTGCCACAAGGTAGAAACACGCCCGCGGACAATAACTCGCAACCACCGGAGGGTGTGTTGAAAAAAGAGGATGTGCCGGGATCGATTTACAACGCATCCCGTCCCATCGACATCCTGTTTCCCGCAACCTACGTGGAGCCGGAGTGCTTTAACGTCTTTATCGACAGGAACGGACCTGAGTATACGGCGTTTTATCACAGCATTATTGATGAGGCGCTTGCAAATCCAAAAGCAAAACTGGAGGATATCGTAAAGCGCCGCATGGAAGAGGAGATTGAGGAAGGCTTTACGGAAGATGAGCTGCGGCTAACTTTGGGGCATATCCAGTTTTTGGACTATTACATACGGTATACCAGAAGAGCGCAGGTAGTAAGGTGGCTGGTGGATGGAAACAATAAATCCCAAACGGATGTATTCGATGAAAGTAGCTCAAAAACAGATGCAGGGGATAGAATACCGGACAAGGCATCGTTTCACCTGACTATCGTCGGTTCCGGCTGGGATAATTTCATAAAAACCTTAAAGCATCCCGAGCGGGTGACTCTTCTGCCCTATGCAGACAGCGAGGAAGTGCTTCGCATGATGACCAAAAGTAAGCTGGTGCTAAATGTTCTGCCCTCATTTCATGAGGGGGCCCATGACCGGATCTTTAATGCCATGCTAAACGGTGCAGTCTGTATCACAGACAGCAATGACTATCTGGATGAGCTTTTGAGAGACGGGGAGAATGCTGTTCTGTATGATATTGTGGATGAAACCCCGGATAAAACAAAGGATGCGGCAGTCCCCAATATAGCTAATCTGCATGAAACTGTCTTACATCTTCTGTCAGCTGAAAATGAAGAGAACCGTTCCCGGATCGCAGAGGCATCTCTCGCATTTGCAAAGAACCACACCTGGCTAAAACGGGTGGAAATATTGGAAAAAGGAATTTCGGATTAATCTTGCGCTTTGTATAGAATCGGATCATAATCGCATTAACTGAAATGTACATGTCAAAAAGCGAAGCAAAGGGATAAGAAAAATCCGCAAAAAAAATTCAAATTTTACAATGCCCATTGAAAAAAAGATGCGGAGGGCATAGAGTAATGTATGCATAAAGGGGAAATAAGTGTAGCATCGCGCTTATAATACAGAGGGTGAATCGTTACGGCGTATGCGTCGCAAATACAGAGATCATAGAAGAGGAGGAAGAGGATGAAAGAGAAAAACAGGATAATTTCAAGGAAGATCAGTTCGGCCTTTGTCAGGCTTGCAGTTCTGGCCTTTCTTGTACTGTGCCAGAGCTTATTGCTGCAGGGTACAGAGGTAAAGGCGGTGCCCACAAGCGGCACGGTTGTTACCTTTGCAACGAATGGATATCAGTATTATTACAGCTTTGATACGGTGACAGGGGTACTAACGATCACGGATAACAGCGACGGGGTAGCGTCATACTTTTCTGTTAGCGAGCCGGAAAACGGAAATCCATATCCTTGGAAAAACTTGACTGTTAAAAAGGTGGTGCTGCAGGACTGCTTCAGCGGTATCGGGGAGAATGCTTTTAAGGACCAAACACAACTTACAGAAATAACAATCAATAATTCGAAAGGCAATTTCACCGGAATCTCAGGCTCGGCGTTTGAAGGATGTACCGGCCTTAAAAACTTCACAATTCCGGGAACTGTAACACATATCGGAAAGAACGCCTTCAAGGGATCGGGCCTTATGTCTATTTCGTTTCCGGAAAGCGTGCAATATGTGGATGACGATGCTTTTGCTGACTGTGCTTCTCTGAAAACTGTTACATTTAACGGCGTATTTGCACAGACAACGAATGGCGAGGGGGTCTTCAGGAATTCTGCGGTTGAATCCATTACCCTTCCGGATGGATGGCAGCGGGTAGATGTGGATTATTTTGCTGGCTGCAGCAACCTGACCAGCGTTACTTTGCCGAGCACCATTCTTAATATTTACAAAGGCGCGTTTGCCGGTACAGCGATCGAGAGCATAACGATCCCGAAGAATGTGGGTTACATTGGTGAAGGAGCGTTTGCTTCGTGCGAAAAACTAAAATCGGTCATTTTCAGAAAGCCGGATGCTCCGTCTACCATCGATCTGCAATTTGGAAAATCGGCATTTCAGGATTGTAAGCAGCTGAGATCGATAACATTCGGATCTAAAGCCTATCATTGTTTTGGCTTGCAGGAGTATACTTTCAAAGGTTGTGAATCCTTACAGAGCTTTGAATTCCCCGGAAGAGTGGCGTGGGATTTGTATGAATCTGCATTTGAGGACTGCAAGTCTCTTCAGTCTATCACGATACCGAGCGATCCGCTGGGATTTAGCATCCATACGAATTGCATGAAAAACTGCACTTCGCTTAAATCTGTGAAGATCGGACAGCCTGTGGGCAGGATTGGTGACGGTGCATTTGAGGGCTGCAGCGCTCTTGAAACGCTTCAGATCGATAAGTTAAGTGCACTCAGCGGCTTAAAGGGGTGTGACAGCTTGCAGGAACTTGTTCTTCCTGCGGAGACAAAACAGATCCTGGATGGTGGCATCGTAAACTGTAAGAATCTGACCTATGTAACGATCCCTGCCAGCGTTACCAAGATCGGCAGCAATGTTCTGACAACAGGATGTCCCAAAGCGATCATCAGAACAGAAGCCCCGTCGGAAGCATATAATTACGCAAAAAGGAATGCGATTCCTTATGAGCTGACCAATGGTGGCAAATGCGGAGACAATCTGGTTTGGTACTTTGAGGCTGAGACCGGTAAGCTTACCGTAGAAGGAACGGGTCCGATGAAGGACTATCCCGGTTATGACGCAGCCTATGTGGGAAGATTCGGAGATCAGATCAAAGAGATTTCCATCGGCAAGGGTGTAACAGCCATCGGAGCGGGAGCGTTCTTCAACTTAGATCATGTAAAGAGTGTTGTGATTCCCGATACGGTTAAAACGATCGGTGAGGAGGCATTTGCTTCCTGCGCAGCACTGGAGTCAGCAGAGATACCGGATTCTGTAAAGAGCATCGGAAAAGATGCCTTTGCAAAGACTGCTTCCGGATTTAAGATCGTAACAACAGATGGATCAGCCGCAGCAACCTATGCAGCAGCCAACAATATTAGCTGCAATGCACAGCCTGCGAAGGAAGAGCCTGCACCGGCTCCCGGACCTTCTGATCCTTCTAAGCAGGATCCTTCCAACCCTTCCGGTGGTCAGCAGGGCGGCCAGGGCCAGCAGGGTGGCCAGAGCACAGGCACTACGGATGAGACCGGCTCCTACAAGATCGAAGCCGGAAAAGAAGATGCCGGCGCATCTTTCACACCGTCCGAGGCTGAAAAGCAGCAGCCCAAGGTAACGGTTAAAGAAAGCGTAACCATCGGAGGCAAGGAATATCCCGTAACATCCATCTCACAGGATGCTTTCAAAGGTAACACTCAGGTGAAAGAGATTGTACTTGCAGACAGCATTACATCCATTCCCGATGAAGCATTTGCCGGATGCACCGCATTAAAGAAAGTAACCTTCGGTAAGAAGAGCGTGAAGTTTGGCAAGGATATCTTCAAAGGCGCCAAGAAGGTTAAGACCATCATCTTTAAATCTGCAAAGGTGCCTGCCAAGAAGCAGCTGAAGAATCTGGTAAAATCCTTAAAGAAAAACGGCAAAGGTGTTACTGCCAAAGTGCCGAAGAAGAAATTTTCCGCTTACAAAAAAGCGTTGAAGAGCGCAGGGTTTAAGGGAAAGACCGTAAAGAGCAAGTAAGGCAATCAGACAAAATGATCAAACAAAGCTTGGTAACTTAAGTTAGGTAATGATCAGAAGCAGGCTGCACACCGAAAGGTGGGCAGCCTGTTTTTTGAAATTTCGCAAAAAAAGACCTGTATTTGGCAAAACGGCTATATTTGTCCGGTAAAGTGCTGTATCATACAAATGATACAGGGAAAAGTGTGTGCAGGAAAGCCCGGATGGTGGGGGAGCGGGGAGATGCACAAAAAAGAAGGAGGATGGATATGAAAAAGAGATTGCAGACAATGGGCCTTTTGCTGACAGCGCTGTTTCTGTGCCTGCTTTTGGGGAAGGATGTGTATGCTGCGCCCGAAAACCTCACATCCACAAGCGGAGGGGCAGGTGAAAATGTTACCTATTCCTTTGATACGGCCACAAAAAAGCTTACCATTTCGGGAAGTGGTGCGATGACGGATTATTCAGCTAATAATAGTCCTTTTTTTAACAAAGATATCAAGGAGATTGAGATACAGCAAGGGGTAATCAGCGTTGGGAATTATGCGTTTTCTCTATGCGAGAATGTTGAGAAGATAACACTTTCGAATACGGTTTCAGTGATAGGCGAGGGTGCTTTTGAACAGAATCTAAACGTAAAAGAAGTAAACTTCGGGGGGAAAGAAACGCAGATCGGAAACGGAGCATTTGCTTACTGCGAGGCCATGACTTCTTATCAGTTGCCGGCCTCTCTTGTATCGATCGGAGATTCCGCTTTTCAAGGCAACAAAAGCATGACTTCGATTAATCTGCCCGCTTCACTGACCTATATCGGGAAAAGTGCTTTTAGTTATTGCAAAAACTTAACACAAATAAACATACCCGAAAAAATTGAAAAGATCGAAGCATACACCTTCGCGGGATGCGGCTTTTCATCTTTGCCATACCTCAATTCGGTAAAGGAGATTGGAGAGCACGCATTTTATGATTGCAACAATCTCACCGTCGTTTCTATTTCTGGTAATGTTGCGGTGGTCGGAGAAGGAGCTTTTGTCAGCTGCGAAAAACTGAAAGAAGTTTATTTTTCGGGTAGCAGGCTCGAAATCGGAAAGGAAGCATTTAAGTACTGTTTTAACCTTGAATCTGTTCATGTAACTAAAGTGAAAAAAATCGGAGAGAATGCATTTGCAGCCTGTTCCAAATTGGCTACGGTAGAGTTTGATAAAAACTGCGGCGTTGAGGAGGTTTCCTCTGATGCATTTTCTGATGGTAGTGGATTATATCCTGATAAAATGGTTCCCTGGCTAAAGGATCTTTATCAAAAATCGACCGAAGATTATATTATTTTTGGAAATCTGCTTTTCAGAGTGACCAATACCGGTCAGAAAAAAACGAAGCTGGACAAGTTGGAAGGGATCAAATATATAAATGAATATGCCTTTGATTGGGCGCAGGCGAAGGAAATCGTTTTGCCGGAAAGTGTTGTTACGATTGGCAGATATGCATTTAGCGAATGCTATAACGTAGAGAAGATTAAGATCCCTGGCGGAGTCAAACGCCTTGAACCGTCTACATTTAACCGGTGTCAGAAACTGAAAGAAATTGAGATCCCGGAGAGTGTAACGGAATTTGGGTACCGTGTATTTGAAGAAACAAAATGGCTGACAGACAGGCAGGCTGAGAATCCGCTTGTCATTGTGAATCATATTTTGATCGACGGGACGACTGCGACAGGGGATGTGACCATTCCGGGTGACGTAACGCAGATCAATCAAAATGCTTTTCGGGCAGCCGGAGTGACGTCTGTTACGATTCCTTCCTCGGTAAAAGAGATCGGAGAATATGCATTTTACGGATGCGCCGATATTACTTCGATCCGTTTTTCGAAGGGGCTTCAAAAGATCGGAAAGCTGGCTTTCTGGTCGGTTGATGATGTAACGGAGCTTGTTTTGCCGGAAGGCCTTTTGGAGATCGGAGATGAGGCCTTCAAGGCCAATGCAAAATTGGAGAAGCTTACGATCCCTGCCAGTGTGACGTCGATCGGAAAGAATGTGATCGCCGGCTGCAAAGCTTTAAAAGAAGTTCACGGTATGGCAGGCGGCCCGGCAGAAGAGATGGTTGCTGCATATAATGAAGGAAAAGAAGAGAATGAGAAGGTTCTCTTTGTACCTTTCAAAACCGAAGAACCTGCGCCGCAGCCTGACCCTGCGCCGGTTCCCACGCCTACTCCTACCCCTACCCCTTCCCCGAATCCCGGTGGACAGCAGGGTGGCCAGAGCGCAGGCGCTACGGATGAGACCGGCTCCTACAAGATTGAAGCCGGAAAAGAAAATGCCGGCGCAGCTTATACGCCTTCTGAGGCTGAAAAGCAGCAGGCCAAGGTAACGGTAAAAGAAAGCGTAACCATCGGCGGCAAAGAATATCCCGTAACATCCATCGCACAGGATGCCTTCAAGGGTAACACCCAGGTAAAAGAGATTGTTCTTGCAGACAGCATTAAATCCATTCCCGATGAAGCGTTTGCAGGATGTACTGCCCTTAAGAAGGTGACCTTCGGCAAGAAGACTGTAAAGTTTGGCAAGAATATCTTTAAGGGTTCCAAGAAGGTTAAGACCATCATCTTTAAATCCACCAAGGTACCTGCCAAGAAGCAGCTGAAGAACCTGGTGAAATCATTAAAAAAGAACGGCAAGGGCGTTACCGCCAAGGTGCCCAAGAAGAAATTTTCCGCTTACAAGAAAGCCCTGAAGAACGCAGGCTTTAAAGGTAAGACGGTGAAGAGCAAATAATGCAATAGAGTTAGCAATATGAAATAATTGCAATATGATAACAGGCTGCAAATCGAAAGATAGGCAGCCTGCTTTACATAATAAAAACCTGTAATAAGTTGTAATATGTAGTAATAAGTTGTATAATTGTTTCCTCACATCAGGGATGAATGCTGCTATGGAATTAACGGCGGTGAATGAAGAAAGGAATGCAGTAAACTATGGAAATGACAAAGAAGATCCTGGCGCTGATCACCGCCAGAAGCGGCTCGAAGAGCGTGAAGGACAAAAATATCAGACCGATAGACGGAAAGCCCATGCTGGCATATTCCGTGGAGCATGCCAAGGCATCGAAGTACATCAATCGCATCGTGCTGACCACCGACAGCGAGAAATACGCCGAGATCGGAAAAGAATATGGCGCGGAAGTACCCTTTATCCGCCCGGCGGAGTATGCTACGGATAGCGCCCTGGACATTGACGTATTTGAGCATGCCCTGGGATACTTGCGGGATGAGGAGGGCTATGAGCCTGACATCATCGTGCATCTTCGCCCTACTTATCCGTTCAGAGATGTGGCGGACATTGATACCATGATCGAAAAAATGCTGGCAGATGAAAGCATTGATTCCCTGCGCAGTGTGAAGAAAAATACAGTGGTGCCCCATAAAATGTGGTATTTGAAGGAGGATGGCCTGTTGGATCCTCTGATGAAGGACATTCCGGAGGCTTATAATATGCCCCGTCAGGCACTGCCGGCGACCTACATCCAAAACGGCAATGTGGATCTGCTGCGGCCACGCTGCATTTGGGAGTATCATTCCATGACAGGAAAGAAGATCATGGGCTATGAGATGAAAGAGATGTATGACGTGGATACGCCGGAGGACTTTGACAGAGTGGACAGAGTGCTGCAGGCCCGCCGGGGCGGAAGGCAGTTTGTCTTCGACATTGACGGTGTCATCGCCATGAAGCGTGAGGATTTATCCTATGATCAGGCAGAGCCCAATGAGAAAATGATCCGTATCATCAACAAGCTGTATGACTATGGCAACCGCATCGTATTATATACAGCCAGAGGCTATGTAACAAAAATCGACTGGCGGCCTGTTACGGAAAAGCAGATGAAGGACTGGGGACTGAAATATCACGAATTGCATTTTACCAAGCCCAACGCAGATTTTTACGTGGACGATAAAATGATGGACCTGGAATTTTTGTATCATGAGTTCGGGGGAGATGATTGAGCTATATATTCTGAATCTCAGCGTCGTTATGCGATGTGAAACAGATCCAACACAACGTGAAATCGGGATGTGAAGAGAGTGTTTTCGAAAGCGACTCTCGAGCGTAAGCTCGTCGGAGCTTTCGGAAATACCTCGAGCATCCCGATTGAAGGTATAAGAAGCAGGAAAAAAGCTACGTTCCGAAAAATAATCGGTACGTAGCTTTTTTAGCAGTAATTATTGAACAAAAATCCGCTGTAAGCGCTTGTGGTATAAGGATCCGCGAAGTTCTTGCCGGGATTCTTGTAGGCCACGATGGTTTTGTTGACGTATTCCATCGGATTGATGGAGATCTGCCCCGTCTTCCGGAGCATGGAGTTGGCAAAATCCTTTACAGCGGTCATGCTCTCTTCGCCGTTGGGAGAAAGAGCAGCAGACTTGAGCTTTTCATCGTCGATGCTCAGCCGCCCGTCTTCGTCAAAGGTTAGGCCGATGGCTTCCAGATCCGAGGCGTAGGTTCTTGTCATAAAGCTCAGTTCGCTGTGGAGCTGGGAGCTTTTGGCGTGATCGTTGGTCACGCGGAAGGTGCTGTCTAAGAACCCGTTGTAGCTGTCCACCAGGGAGTGGATATTCTCAGCCAGAGAATCGATATCATTTTTCAGGCCGATCTGTGTTGTGATATCGGGCGTCGGTGAAAGCCCTGTCAGAGTAACCTCAAATTGCTTATCGATGGTGAAGGTATTGGAGGAAGCGCTCCGTTCAATACCATTGATCTCAAACAGGGCATCAGAAGGCGTTTGCATCACCCGGTCCAGTCCCAGATAGTCCACGATTCCGCGGCTCTGGGAGGTGTTTTCGTCACTGATCCTGAAGATCAGTTCCCGTCCGCTGGCCGATCCTGACTGATCGGAGTACAGTTTCAGGGAGGAATTGCCGGCGCCGTCGTCTGTAACATGTCCGGTAATGCCGATATCCGCATTGCTGATCAGACGTGCAAGACGCTGCTGGATATCTCTGTTCGTATCATCTTCACGGATTTGAAATTGGAATTCATATCCGATGTCGTTAATAGAAAGGTCGAAGGAGTATGCCCCCGGCCGAAGAAGGATGGTATCGGCGGAGGGAAGGTAGTTGCCCACATTCTCCTGGGGGGAAGCCAGCTTGGCAACGCCCAGCTCGAAAGTGGGGGCTTCAGTCTGGTTCGCGTCTCCCAAATATTTCACCGTAGCGATCTCAGGCCTTGTGGAGTAAGGCATCTTATGATCAAGGACACCTTTATCGCCGATCTCGCTTTGGGTGGAAAGCACGGCACTTTGGAAGGTGCGTGCATTTTCTTTCAACGCAATAGCAAAGCCTTTCGCCTCTTCACTTTTATCGAAGATCGCAAGGGGGGATTCTTTATTCAGTTTCACGATGGAGTTGTACACACGCTTCAGCTCATCTTTTTTATGTGCATCATGCTGTGTGTTAGTCTTGGGCGCGTATTCTGCCAGATAGTGGTTGTAGACCTGGTTCAGCGCGTCATATTTGATACCTGCCATCAGAAGCCCTCCTTTCTTCCCTGAAATTTGCCTTGTGTGTGGGGCAAAGCGACGATTCCGTGTCATCGCCCCGGCATGGGCATTTAAAAATGGCGAAAATTTAGCTATTTTTATGCATTTACCATACCATGTTTAAGGGGAAAAAGCAAGGGTTTTTACGCAACTTTTTCCCGAAAAACCGCGAAAATATCGGGTTTTCGAAAGATGTTGGAAAAAGGTGGCAGATATTGTTTTTGTCAAGTCGAAAAATACTAAATATTGTGAAGGAATATGAATCGAAGATAAAACAAGAAACTAAAATGTCAGATTCGAACATAAAAAACGCATTTTGTTATCGAGCGTAACAGAATTTGAATTTTTATAAAAAATTTAGATTTATTTCATTGTATTATGTGAACCTAGGGGGTATACTGTTTACAGTGTGTCATTGTGCCGTTATGTCGGCTTTTTGGGGGACCGGGCAGGAACTTTTGCCGGGAAACGCATTATATAAAAAGCCGTATATATCATGAGGACGATAATGCTGACAGAGAAACAAAGATTTTCGGAGGAAGAGATGAACAGACAGAAAAACGTAACCATGAAACGGAAGGTTGCCGAAAGGATCCTGGCTTTTGCCATGGTTTTTGTCATGACGGCGTCCATGATGCCGGTAACGGCGGGGGCGGAAGGAACGGTGTCTCAGAACGATACCGGTCTTGCAGTCATCCCCACAGACGGACAGATCGATCCGGCAGCAGATCAGAGCGGGGATGGGATTGCAGTCGATGGTTCTGCGGCGCAAGGCGAAGATGGCGGCGTAAAAGCAGACATTGCAACAGATGACAAGGCAGAAGGCGGCGAGAACATCGAGGGCCAGAAGGCTGCTGATGCCGACCTGAAGAAGTTCATCTATGATGCCAGACTCAACGGCGAGGGCATCAATATCGAAGATGACGGAATCTGGAAGACCATCAAGGAAGGCGTGAACTACAAGATGAGTCTTTCCTTCCATGAGACCGATACCAATCTGCAGTTCGTGGAGGACAACACAACCATGTCCTATCGTCTGCCGGACGGTGTGATCGCGCTGAAGGGCGGTAAGATCGACATCGTGGTAAACGATGGTGGTGTGGATTATACGGTTGAGAATAATGACTTCAGAGTTTCGGAGGACGGAAAGACGGTTTCCCTGACCCTGAATACGGCGGATCCTGACCTTGCCAGACTGAATCAGTCTGCCAATGCGAAGTTTACGTTGAATTTTGATGCCAATATCAATCTCTCCGACGGGGAGCATACTCTTGACTTCGGAAATAATGTAAAGAAGAAGGTTTTGGTGGACAACACGCACAATGCCAGCGTAAAGAAGAGCCATGCCTACAGTTATAAAGAAGGTCTGATGTATTACACCATTGAGATCAAATCCACCGGTGTGAGCAAAAACATCAAGATCTCCGATACCATCGAAAACGGTTCGGTTTTAAAGATTCTTCCGAATTCCATCTCCTGTGAGGACTCGGATGTTGACTTTAAAGTGACCAAAACTACAAATACCTCATTTGAAGGTGTGATCTCCACCCTGAAAAACAGAACCACCACGGTGACTTATCTGGCTGAGGTGGATCCTTCCGGCGTCTGGACGAACGGAAGCCTTACCGCGGAGGGGGATGCGCTAAACATTCGGGCCGGAAAAAATACGGTCACTATTACTGCAGATAATGACAGCAATCCTAACGATAACACGGCAACCACCTATAATCGAGATATGAAGATCACCTCCATTGACGATAAGAAGGGTGAAAATACCAAAGTGGAAGGTGGCTATGCCTATATTGAGTGGGCAATCTATGCCAATAAAGAGTGCGTGATCGCATTAAATGGGAAAAAAGTGGTAGATACACTGGAAGATGGTCAGGTTTATGCCGGTGATGGCATTAAGGTCAGAAAGACCGATGCATCCGGCAAGGTTGTGGAGGAAAAGGATGTAGCCTGGGGCAGCGGCGGACTGACCAATCCGGGAACCAGCGGAAAATCTTTTACCTATACCTTCAGTGACACAACCCCTTATAACTATAAGATCAGTTATCGCACCAAGGTTCCGGTAGCGGGTAAGATCACGGATTTTGAGGTAAACAACAAGGTTGATATCGGCCAGATGACCAAGGCTTCCAAAGCCAAGGTTAATGTTCCCGGCGAGGGTAAATTTGATGTGAAAAAAACCCCTGTCGCCGTCGATAAAGCAAATAACAAGATCAGCTGGGATGTAGCGGTGCATGTACCGGCAGGCGGCCTTGACGAGCTTGTTGTGACGGACACTCTGCCCAATGAATGGGTAGACAGTGTGCATCTTTATGAAAAGATGGTGGGAGGAGCTGTTGTTACCGGTACCCTTTCTTCCGAAGCGTACACGGCTGTAACGGACGGAAAAGTACTGACCGTTACTTTTTATAAAAATGCAGCAAAAACGCAGCCCGGTGTTGCGGCGTCAACTGACGGAAAAGGGCGAACCATTCACATTAAGCTGGAAACAGAGATCAATGCCACCTGGCTGCAGGCTTCCAATGAAAATAACTGGCTGCAGTCTCACAAGAATGGTGTTGAGGCAAAATCCGGCGATGTAACGGTGAAAGATGAAGCAAAGGCAGTTGTTGCCAATCCTGTGGTGAAGAAAACTGCAGACGGCGGTACCAAGTATGTGGTGGATTCCCAGGGTAACACGGTCCCGTACTATAAGTACAACCTGGTGATTACGCCGGTGAATTCGGATACCATTGAAATTCAGGAACAGCTTCCTGCAGGATTCTCATTCTATGATGCGCAGAGAGGATCGGAGGACGCCTCTGTCTATCAGGCGAAAGTTTATGGCGGAGATCAGTACGAACAGAACAGCAAACCGGAAAAAGGAAATGTGACCTTTGATCAGCAGGCGCAGAAAATCATCGTGACGGTACCGAAAAGGAGCGATGGTACTTACTATTCCTATTACAGGATATCTTATTGCGTTATCCCTACAGATGGGGCAGCTGTAAAAGAGCTGAACCAGAAAGCCATTGATGCGGGAGGCAGTGTTTCTCTTGTAAACAGAGCGACCTACAACGGGATCTCGGATGATGAAACCGTAACCTATACTGCAGAGGGCGGAACCATTTTGTGGAAATCCCTGACAAATGAAAGATCCCTTTCCGGTCACAATCACAATGCGACCTATGAGATCGTGCTCAACGAGCAGGGGCTGAGGCTGAATGGCGGCAATCCGCTGATATTTACGGATACTTTCGAAAATATGAGTTTGAACTACATCACCATCAGCTTTGAGCCTCAGAGTGCGGTGGAATCCTATGATGTTTCCGGAAACGTGCTCACGGCCGTGATCAAGGACGGTGAGAGGGTGACCATCCGTTATACGTCCAGAGTAAACGGCAATGAGGTGGTGAATTTCCGAAATACAGCAACCTTTGGCGGACAGACCCATGTGGTGGATAAGCAAAAGGATTTCTCCCTGGGAAGCGCGGGTTCCGGACATGCGGATATTCCCCAGATCAACCTGCTGAAATACGAATCCGGAAATATGGCAAACCGCCTTGCAAACGTGGAGTTTAAACTGTTTAAGGCAACTGCGGTTGGTGCCAACGGCGTAGCAACGGCAGGAACGCCGGTGCTTGATAAAAACGGCAAGCAGGTTGTGGTGAAAACCGACAGTAACGGACAGGCAAGCATCCGCGGTAATCAGTCGGTGGACGGCTGGACGCTGGTTGAGGGACAGACCTACTATGTGGAAGAAGTGGCGGCACCTGCCGGCTATGAAAAAGAAAATGCCAAGTTCAGCTTTACCATTTCCACCGACGGTGTGTCAAACTATGATAAGCAGATCTATTACGAAAACGATATTGTAAAGATCAAGAACAAAAAGAGCATCAGCAATGCGGGCCTTACGGTGAAAAAGACGCTGGCCGGAAATCTGCCGGCAAACTTTGATCCGTATAAAGTAGTGATCAGCCTGAAAGATGCGGATGGAAAAGATGTGGTGGATGGCAGCGGCAAAAAGGTTTCCATCTCCCTTGGAGAGATCGCGGCCAATGCGGCTGTAGGCCTTACCGGCTATGATTATGATGCTACAACAAAAGAGTACACCTGGATTTATCAGGGAGATTACACCGGAGATGTGGCAGTCGTGGAAGACTACGGTACTCTGCCCTCCGGATACAGCGTAACGGCAACTTACAGAACGGATGCAACGGGTAATTCCTATTCCGCTTATCCCCAGGGAGGTGTGAGCACCTCTATTGACGGCACAGCTCATACCATAGAGCTGAAAAACACCTATTCCAGAGAGTCCGGAACCCTTTCCATTACGAAATCCGTGATCGGCCCGCAGGGCATGGGATGGGATGATGTGAAGGACAGCCTGGAATTCCAGGTCAGTGCCAACGGACAGATTGCAGGTTTCTCCACAATGACCATCAAAGGAAACCAGGCAGGCTGGAATCCTGACGGAAACGGACACTATATTTATACGATCAGTGATATACCGGTAGGCTCCTACACCGTTACGGAGACAAAAGCGGACGTGATGGGCTATGTCCGTACCACTAATGTAAACAGCGTAAATACAACCCTGAGCGGCAAGCCTGTTTCCCAAAACGGAGATGCGGCATCTGTCCGTATCACGCAGGGTGTTACGGAAAACGTGGAGATCTCCAATGCTTATCAGGAGAAAACCAGTCTGGTGATAACGAAGACGGTAGTTGATAATACTACAGTTGGAAATACGGCTATTCCGGATCAGGATAAAGTTACCTGGGATCAGATCAAGGATCGGATCTCCTTTACCGTAACCGGTCCGGACGGTTCTGTCCGCAATATTGCGGGAACAGATCAGGGATGGGACTTTGACAGAGCAACCGGCGCGTATTTTTACACCATTTCCGATATTCCCGCCGGCACCTATGAGATCACGGAGAATAACGCAGATTTGCAGTACTATTCCCGGGTGACTACGGCAAGTGGCGAGGGTGTGACCTGGGGTAATGCCGGATCGACTACGGCAACCGGTGATTCCGGATTCGTGGCTGTATCGGGTGCTACCGGAAAGAGCATTGCTATTACCAATACCTATACACGTCAGACCGGTAAGCTGGTGCTTAAAAAGACCATCGCAGCAGGGTCCGGCGCAACTGTTACCGGGGTGGATACGGCTGATCACAGAAAGAAGATCGAATTTACTGTAACAGACCCCTACGGAAACGTTAAGATCTACAATCTGGAAGATGCGGCAAATCCCGGATTTGTTCCGGATGGTGCCAATGTCTACACACTGACCATCGACCCTGCCGTAGCAGGTGAGTATAAGGTGAAAGAGACCAAGTACGATATTGATGCGGGGAACGAAGCGTCCAGACAGTATGCGGTTCAGAGCGTTGTCTATACGGTTGCGGATACGGCAGCGGCGCCGGTAACCGTTGTTGACGGAATGTCAAACGGATGCGATGCGACGGTAGCTGCAAACGGCACTGCTACAGTTTCTGTAACAGATACATACTCCTCACCGGCCGGCAGACTGACCCTGAAAAAGAGAGTGACCGATGATACCGGAGCGGATCTGCCCATAAGTTCCCTTTCCGAGCTTGCGGATCAGGCTGGCGGCAAGGCCGGAGTCCTGTTTACCATTTACAAGAAAAACGGTGCGGGTACCTTTGATGTATACCGTAAAGTAACCGCTTTAGACAGCGGCTGGACCAAATCGGGGAATGAGTGGATCTTTGTCTGCGATTACATGCCGGTGGGTACTTACTATATCGCAGAAGGAACGGATGAGGATCCCGGAAAAGATGTGGCATCCAATTATCAGCATCAGGGAACAACGCTTTTGGTGACAGCCGATGCAGGATCTTCTGTAGTTTATGCGACCACAGGAGGCAACGCCGGCAAACAGCAGACCAATACAGCATCGGCAGACTTTACCTTTGGTGATACGGCATCTTCTGTCAGTGAAAACTCAATTACGGCAGCTTATGCCAATGCTTACAGAAGACTTGGCAGACTGGCGATTGCCAAGAAAGTAACGGATCCTTCGGAAACCACAGATGCCATTCCCTGGGATCAGGTAAGGAGCGGACTTCGGTTTGAGATCCTGGACGGTAACGGAAAGACATACGCTGTTGTAAACGGAAGCGACCGCGACTGGAGATTCGACAGGGTTACCGGAGAGCACACCTATGAGATCAAAGGGCTTCCCGAAGGAACCTATACCGTAAAAGAGATCCTTGACGGATCCCAGACGAATCTTTACACCATCGATACGCAGGTGAACGGACTGAGCAACGCTTCCCGCTCCGGGCAGGTTGCGTTCGGATCCGGCGTGTATGATGAAACCATTGTATTTAAGAATGTATATTCGCCAAGGCTCGGAGATCTTGTGATCGAAAAGACCATCAGCGGCAGACAGAAGCCGAGCTGGAGTGAAGCAAGATCGCATTTGAAATTTGAAATAACAGATCCTGCCGGAAAGAAGACCACTGTTGAAGGAAGTGATTCCGGATGGCAGTTGGCAGGTAACGGTGTATATCGGTATACGCTGACAGGCGTGCCGGAAGGTGCTACCTACAAGGTGCGCGAGATCGCTGAAAATGCCGGAAACTTCGGTATCAGCGAGGTGGAATACACGATCACTTCTCAGGGAACAAGCCAGCAGACTGTAACCGGTGATACGGCTTCCGATATCGTGGTACGAAAAGGGGAAGAAACGGTTATTTCCTTTGATAACACTTACGCTATGGGCGTTGGCAGCATTCTGCTGCAAAAGACTGTAGCAGGAGGCAGAAACTTTGAACAGGTAAAGGATCAGCTTTCCTTCAACGTTCTGGATGCCAATGATCAGGTGATCAAAACCATTACCGGTGATCAGCTGCAGCCTTCTGACAGCGTGGCCGGTGTGTATGCTTATACCATCTACGGTCTGACCATCGGAGAGACCTATTATGTAGAAGAGACCGCCACGGGCGAGGATGCAAGATTTACCAGAAAAACCGTATATTCCGCTACAGGCAGTGCTGACAGCGATACAAGAGCAACTGTTGCCATCGCTGCAGACGGCCGGGCAATGCAGGTAGCCGTTACCAATACTTATGTGAGAAAAGAAGGCTACCTCACCGTTACCAAGCATATTTCCGGCGATATAACCGCGGAAGAGGCGGAAGGTGCGCTTCGCTTTGAGATCCGCGATGAGACCGGATCTTTGGCAGAGCAGGGCAAAGCATATTACACCCTGAAAAATGACTTTACCAAGGGCGCTGACGGAGTCTACACCCTGAAGAAAAAGTTGCCTACCGGTAACTATACCGTTAAGGAAACACTGTATGACGTAAACGGATATGCATTAAAGAGCATTACCTATCAGGTAAAGAAGGATACCGATACGGCAGCGACCACCGTTGATGATGGAAAAGCCAACGGCGCCGTGGCACAGGTGGAGGAAGAAAAGAACACCACCGTGGCCATCGATGATGTGTATACCCGTGATATGGGAACCCTGAAGATTACCAAGACCATTAAGGGCGATGTGACAAAAGAAGAGGCAGAAGGCGCTCTGCAGTTTAAGGTAAGCAGCATTGATAAAGACGGCAAGGTTGTGGGAACGCCGGATGTTTACACCTTAAAGCAGTTCACCTATGATGCTGCTACCGGAAAATATGTTTTGACCCTTCCGGTACCTACCGGATCTTACAGGATCGAGGAGAGTATTTACGACATTGACGGTTATGCGGTGGCAGTTAAGGTGACGGATGTATCCGGAAAATCCGCTGAAGGAACCCGGACTGACAGAGAGATCAAGAAGGGACAGACCGCAGAGGCAGAATTTGAGGATACTTACACCGCAAAACCCGGCAAGCTTTTGATCACCAAGACCATCAAAGGCGATGTAACAAAAGAAGAAGCCGAAGGTGCGCTGAAGTTCAAGGTGACCAACAAAGATACCGGAAAGAGCAAGACCTACACCCTGAAAGACTTCAAGTATGATAAGAAGAAAAAGATCTATACGCTGAGCCTGAATGATGTCAGCCGCGGCGGCTATGAAGTAGAAGAGACCATCAGCAACATCAAGGGATACGAGAAGGCAAGTGTTACCTATACGGTGGGCGGTGACTCCAAAAAGAAAGGCAAGAAAGCCGCTGTTACCGTAGAATCAGGAAAGACTGCCAAGGTAGCCTTTACCAACACCTATGAAAAGCAGAAGGGCAAGCTTGTGATCACCAAAACCCTTGCGGGAGATGCGACGAAGGGCGAGGCAGAAAAAGCTCTGAAGTTTAAGGTAACGGAGAAAAAGAGCGGAAAGAGCAAGACCTATACGTTGGCTGATTTCGAGTATGACGGCGATGCAAAGAAATACACTCTTACCTTAAAGAAGGAAGAGGGCGGCTATATTGTAGAAGAGGCGGTTTCCGATATTAAGGGTTATCGCACAGAGTCCGTAACCTACAGCGTTGGAGACGGCGCGGCTACAGGTGGCAAATCCGCTGAAGTGACCGTGGCAACCGGTAAGAATGTCAAAGTAAACTTTACGGATACCTACAGAAAAAATACAACTACAGCCGGCGAATCGAAATCCGATTCGAAGACCACTTCCGCCGCAAATGCAGCAGCAAAGACGGAAGCTAAGAAGGCAAGCAGAACGCCGAAGACCGGTGACTTTACGCCGATCCTGCTTTACATCATGCTGCTGATCGCCGGTATGGCGGGAATGGCAGTCTGCATCGCAAGCGTTTTTGCGGGAAAAAAGCAGGAGCCTGAAGTGATCTGGGTAAGAGATGAAGAAAGCAACAGAATCTGAGGGAGCCGGAGATGAAAGGAAATAAAAAGATCCTTGTGATCGGCATACTTTCCCTGGCGGCCGTGCTTTTTGCGGCGGTGAACCTGATCCGTTACTACGGAGGCTGGAGCAGCCAGAACAAGATCTCCGAAGATCTTTACGCCATCAGGGGAAATATTGCTTTTTCCGAAGGGGAGGCAAAAGGAACGGAGCAGATTCCTCTTCGAAAGAAAAGCGTGGAGGCCGATGCGGGAGCCGGCAAAACATTGGAAGAGTTACAGACGTTGTATCCGGATGTGGAATTTTTCACATCCGGACAACTTTCGGATCTGGATGATGAAATGCGGCAGATCAACGACAATTACTGTTTCTTTTTGACGATTCCGGGGACGAAGATCGATTATCCCGTGGTACAGCTGGACAATGCATTTTATCTGGACCACGATTTTTACGGGAAAAAGAATGCCAGAGGTACGGTTTTTCTGGATGCGGGCTGCAGCAGCGAAGACGAGAATCTTTTGCTGCACGGTCATCACATGAAAGACGGAACTATGTTTGCTGCTCTGGCCGGTTTTACAAAGGAAGATTTTCGGGGAAAACACAAGATTGCGGTGGTGTACCGGAAAGATCGGATGGAGCTTTACACCTTCTTTGCGGCGGCAACGGTGGATCTGACAAAGGAAGATTCTTTCTTATATGAAAAGCTTCCGAAATCCGATGTGGAACGGATGGATTACCTGGCGGCGCTGAAGGAAAATGCTTTCTGGTATGAGGAGCCCGGCAAAGATCCGGAAGGGATGCTGGTGCTGTCTACCTGCAGCTACGGAAGTGATGATGAGCGGCTGGTGGTATATGCCGTGAGAAATTGATTGAAAAAATGATTGACGAACGGAAATTGCTATGATATAGTTAATGGGCGTCAAAGGGCTTAAGGCCCTTTTTAAGTTGCGTTTATTTCAGAAATGGAGGAAAAAAGGTATGCGTACCAAGATTACATTAGCTTGTACGGAGTGCAAGAACAGAAACTACAATCTGACCAAGGATAAGAAGACGCATCCGGACAGAATGGAAACGAAGAAGTATTGTCGTTTTTGCAAGAGACATACTTTGCATAAAGAGACCAAATAAGAGGTGACGATATGGCTGAAAATGAAGAAAAAGTAGGCTTTGCGAAGGGCTTGAAATCCGAATTTTCCAAGATCATATGGCCGAATAAAGAAACGTTGATCAAGCAGTCTGTCGCTGTAACGGTTATTTCCGTGGTACTCGGCGGCGTGATCGCGATTCTGGATCTTGTCATGCAGTATGCGATCAATCTGATCATCGGAATCTGATAAGCGGATTTT
This sequence comes from Lachnospiraceae bacterium, assembly GCA_024685005.1. Taxonomy (GTDB): domain Bacteria; phylum Bacillota; class Clostridia; order Lachnospirales; family Lachnospiraceae; genus RGIG7926. The sequence goes on along the minus strand of JAIKWF010000096.1, from coordinate 22,685 downwards.
AGAAAAAGGAGTCACGATATGTCGGATACACAAAACCAAAACGCGGAACCGAGCTGGTACGTCGTACATACTTATTCCGGCTATGAGAATAAGGTAAAGGCCAACATCGAGAAGACCATCGAGAACCGCAATCTGCAGGAGCGGATCAAGGAAGTAAGGGTTCCGATGCAGGATGTGATCGAGCTGAAGGACGGCGCGCGCAAAACTGTTTCCAAAAAAATGTTTCCGGGTTATGTTCTGATCAATATGGTCATGGATGATGATACCTGGTATGTTGTCCGTAATACCCGCGGCGTTACAGGGTTCGTAGGACCGGGATCCAAGCCCGTGCCTCTTACCGAAGCAGAGATGAAGCCCCTGGGCATTCATGTGGAAAATATTACCGTGGACTTTACGGAAGGCGACACCATCGCAGTTGTTGCCGGCGTTTGGAAAGATACCATCGGCGTTGTACAGCGTATGGACTTCAGTAAGCAGTGCGCAACCATCAACGTTGAGATGTTCGGACGTGAAACACCTGTTGAGATCAGCTTCGCTGAAATCACAAAGATGCGCTGATGGAAATTCCAAGCCGACGCAGCCGACGTGCTTGCACGGGAGGATGCGGAGATTTGGAATTTTAACGGACATGAGCAAAAAAGCACGAAGTGCGATTTGCGAATGGACGTAGCGATGCGAGCGCGAAGCGCGTAGCAGCGCGTATATCACGTAAGTGCAGGTAATATACAGCAATATTACTAGTAACACGAGCTTACCGGATCCCTTCGGGTATCCGTTAGCTGTGGGAGGACAAAAGTGTCCGCCACCACCACAATATAGGAGGTGCCAAAATGGCAAAGAAAGTAGAAGGTTATATCAAGTTACAGATTCCTGCCGGCAAGGCAACGCCGGCTCCGCCGGTTGGTCCCGCTCTGGGTCAGCACGGTGTGAACATCGTTGAATTCACCAAGCAGTTCAACGCAAGAACAGCTGATCAGGGTGACATGATCATCCCGGTTGTTATCACTGTTTACGCAGACAGGAGCTTTTCCTTCATTACGAAGACTCCCCCCGCTGCAGTTCTTTTGAAGAAGGCATGCAAGATCCAGTCCGGATCTGCAGTACCTAACAAGACCAAGGTAGCTCAGATCTCCAAGGCTGATCTTCAGAAGATCGCAGAACTGAAGATGCCGGATCTGAATGCAGCATCTTTGGAAGCAGCTATGAGTATGATCGCAGGTACCGCTAGATCCATGGGTATCACGGTTGAGGAATGATAGGAGGAGCAGAATATGAAGCACGGAAAGAAATATAACGAAGCGGCTAAGCTGGTAGACCGTTCTCAGGTGCTTGAGCCCGCTGAGGCTGTAGCAGTTGTTAAGAAGACCGCTACCGCTAAATTCGATGAGACTGTTGAAGTTCATATCCGTACAGGCTGCGACGGCCGTCATGCCGATCAGCAGATCAGAGGTGCGGTTGTACTTCCCAACGGAACCGGTAAGAGCGTTCGCGTACTGGTATTCGCAAAAGGCGATAAGATCAATGAGGCAGAGGCAGCAGGCGCTGATCATGTAGGCGGCGAGGAGCTGATCCCCAAGATCCAGAACGACGGATGGCTTGATTTTGACGTAGTAGTAGCAACTCCTGATATGATGGGTGTTGTAGGTCGCCTTGGTAAAGTGCTTGGTCCTAAAGGACTGATGCCCAACCCGAAGGCCGGAACCGTAACCATGGATGTTGCAAAAGCAATTGCCGATATCAAAGCAGGTAAGATCGAGTACAGACTGGACAAGTCCAACATCATTCACTGCCCGATCGGAAAAGCATCCTTCGATGAGAACAAGCTGGTTGAGAACTTCAATGCTTTGATGGAAGCAGTTCTGAAGGCTAAGCCCAGCACTCTGAAGGGACAGTACCTTCGCAGCGTGACCCTGGCTTCTACCATGGGCCCCGGCGTAAAAGTTAACACCATGAAACTGGTGTAAAACGCCATAGCATAAGAAATGCAATGCCGGCAGGATGTATGTCCTGCCGGTTTTCTATATGATCTGCGTCAGGTTTGCTCTGACATTTTGCAGCGCCGCTCTGTCTGCAGAAGATGACAAGCGCTGTCTTCAGAAGGTGACAAGGCAGTTGGGGTGAACAGATGAAAAATGACCGAAAAGATGCGAAAAGATTATAAAAAGCCTTGACACAGACGCCGGGGCTGTGCTATTCTAGCAAAGGTCGTCAAGACCTGCCGAAGACAGCAGGTGTCTTAGGACGTAAGAAGACATCGAATGATGAAACGCCTGCCGAGGAGATAAGGATTCGTAAAGATCATTTAAGATGAACGTATGCCTTCCTGTTTTCGGGGAGGCTTTTTTTACACTCCTAGATCGGCAAACAAATTTATAAGGAGGTAAGAAAATGGCAAAGGTTGAATTAAAGCAGCCCGTCGTTGAGGAGATTTCCAATGCGATTAAGGATGCGCAGTCTGTTGTCCTTGTGGATTACAGAGGACTGACGGTTGAGCAGGATACAAGACTCCGTCGTCTCTGCCGCGAGAATGGTGTTACCTATAAGGTATACAAGAACACCATGATGAACTTTGCGTTCAAGGGAACAGATTTTGAGTGCCTGACAGAGCTTCTGGAAGGACCCAGCGCAGCAGCAATCTCCACAACTGACGCAACAGCACCGGCTCGTGTACTTGGTAAATTTGCAAAGGAAGCAGATAAGCTTGAGATCAAGGGCGGCGTTGTAGAAGGTGTGCAGTACGATGCAGCAGGTATTGCTAACATCGCTACCATTCCCGGCAAGGAAGAACTTCTTTCCAAATTGCTTGGATCCCTGCAGTCACCTATCGCTAACTTTGCTCGCGTCATGAACCAGCTCGCTGAAAAAGGCGGCGCAGGTCAGGCAGCAGAGGCAGCACCTGCTGAGGAAGCTCCCGCAGAGGAGCCTGCAGCAGAGACAGCCGAGGAAGCTCCCGCAGCAGAAGCAGCAGAAGCACCGGCTGAATAAGATTTGAAACATTACTGAGAATGAAACTAAACTAAAACGGAGGAAATAAAAATGGCTAAATTATCTATTGATGAGATCATCAGTGCAGTAGAAGAGCTTACCGTACTTGAGCTCAATGACCTGGTAAAGGCATGTGAAGAGAAATTCGGCGTATCTGCAGCAGCAGGCGTTGTAGTTGCAGCAGCAGGCGGCGCAGCAGGCGGTGCAGCTGAGGAGAAGAGCGAGTTCGACGTAGAGCTTACCGAAGCAGGCGCTAACAAGGTTAAGGTTATCAAGGTTGTTCGTGAAGTAACCGGTCTTGGTCTGAAGGAAGCTAAGGACACCGTTGAGGCTGCTCCTAAGGTAATCAAGGAAGGCGCTTCTAAGGAAGAGGCTGAGGACATCAAGGCTAAACTTGAGGCAGAAGGCGCTAAGGTTACTCTTAAGTAATTTAAGCTCATCTGAGATTATAATGAAAACAGAAAAGCCCGGGTTAATCCCGGGCTTTTTGCTAATCGGAGCGTGAAACGAATGCAAAAGAAGATTGATAAACTGATTCTGATTCCATATGTGATGCTGATCCTGTTCCTTGTGATCGTCATCGGCTTTGGGTTTGTTCATCCGGACAGCGACGGAGCGCTGCGGGGTGTGTTTTCCGCGCCGGTTATGGTTCTTTTGCTGATAGCAGGGGTCCTGCTCTATCTTCTGGTGATGGGTGTTTTGTTTCGCCGTCTTCCGGGGGAGGAGGGGAAGAGCCCATGCTACATGCTGATCATAGCGTCTGTTTTAGCTGTAGGATTGCAGGTCTTTTTGACGGTTCATTATCCGCTTCAGATCTGGTGGGACAATACCAGCGTTTTAACCAGCGCCATCAGCAATGTTTACAATATGCCTGAGTGTTTTGATTTTGAATATTTCAATCAGCTGGGGCATCAGAACTGTTTTTTGGGATTTACTGTATTCATGGTCTTTATCGGAAAGCTTCTGGGCGTGTCGCTGGCAAAGCTTCCGCTGTTTCTTTCGCTTGCGGATGTGGCAGCAGTGGATCTTTCGGCAGCAGGGATCCTTATGATCCTGGATCGCGTGAAAGGCAGACGGGCGATGCAAAGAGTGCTGATCTTTATGCTGCTTTGCCCGGGAACTTATCTGTGGTGTGCCTATTATTACACAACAAATATTTCCCTGCTCTTTGCAAGTACATATTTTTTCCTGTATTATGCCTGCATGCAAAAGGAGCACAGCCTCAAATTTTATGTATGCTTCGGAGCGCTGGCGGCGTTTTCATCCCAGTTTCGGGCGACGCTTCTGCTTTGCGTCATCGCATCCTTGGTGTTTTATCTTTTCCGAAGACCGAAAAAACCCCTTATCCTGCTGCTTGCAGGCGGGGTGGGAGCGCTTATCGTGATCTGCTTTTTAAATGCAGCGTATAAGGAGATTATTCCGGATTATGATGAAGAAGCCAGATTTCCCGTGACCCATTGGGTTATGATGTCGTTTCAGGGAAATGGGGAATACAATGACGAAGACCTGGCCTTTACTGCATCGTTTCCTACTCATGCCCAAAAGGCGGAGGCAACGAAAGCCGAGCTTATGCGGCGGATTAAAGAGATGGGACCTTCCGGCGTTGCAGCCCTCTTTTTCCGCAAGACCGTTCATAACTGGTCCTATGGAAATCATTCTTACTACCCTATGTTCAACAGGAATGACAGGCTGACGGATCTTTTGTGGACACCGGATCATTTCTTTTCCTTTTATCTGCAGCAGATCTTCCATCTGACGCAGCTGCTGCTTGTGCTGTTTGGCATGGGTAAGGCCCTGCTTACTTTTGGAAAACGAGAGGAAAAGATATCCTATGATGATCTGATCAGGATCTTCTTGCTGGGAGGATTCTGCTTTTATCTGCTATGGGAAACCTATCCCTATTACAGCGTCGGATTTTTGCCGGTGCTGTTCTACCTGTCAGCAGACGGGCTCGCCGCGGTAGAAAAAACTGCTGGATTGCTTTTTGCTTCTGGCGAGGATGCTTCTAATACGGCTAAATCGGCCGATACAAATGCGTTGCGTAAAAAGTTGTCCGGCAGAGGCATCGCTGCTGCAGGAGTCGCGGTTGCAGCGGCCGCCGGGATCCTTGCGATATTTGCCAAGACTCCTTTTCCGGCCACAGTAAAACCTGTAGTGACCCAGAAAAAATTTCACAGCATGTATTACATGGAGAATGGCAGCTTGTTTACACAGAGCTTTGTGGCGGACAGAGGGTTTGATACCATTCGCTTTTGGATCGGGAAGAAGGATCTGGCGAAGGAAACCGGCGGGCTGTATGATATCATGATTGAAGGAGAAAAGAGCGGAAGAGTTTTCCTGGAACGCTATGATACGAGAGGTATGCACAGCATCGATGAATTTACCCGCACATTTCCCAGGGTGAATGTGCAGGGAAGTGAGCGGTTTAGCATCATCATCACGAAGGTGGAGGAGCAGGACGGAAATAAAGATACGAACCCTCTTGGCATCGGCGCGTATGATCTTCCTGTGGACGCATATCTGTATGGAAGTCTATGTGAGGATGGGACGGATACCGGGATGGACATGTTCTTTAATGTGACAGACGGCGGCCCGGACGATATCATTACGCTGTACTGATGTTTTTGGATGACTTCCGGATGCGTTTGACAAAGAGGAAGAACGGAAACAAAAGCGCTGAAGTAATAGCCAAAAGGCGGCATTATAAGGAATAAGAAAAACGGAGGTTCCTCGGGAGCCTCCGTTTTTGTATGTTTGCCGTGGGAGGCGTCTTTTGAAATGAAATGTTCTGCGTTACAGAAAAAGTGCGTGCATTATGTTGTGGGGTAGCTTAGACTAACCGAGCGAAATAAGCTGTTGACAAAAAGGTGTGGCGATTATATAATGATTGCGGTTAGTGCCAACAAACCAACATACACCATAATTTACCATGCGCCACGTTCTGCGCTCCACCCCCCCTGAGCAGTTATATGGAAGGAGCGCAGGAGATGGCGTTATCTATCGAAGAAAGGAGAGTATGGCATTTGCGCCATAAAGAAAGGGATGCGCAGAGAAAAAAAGACATCTATTCAAAAAGTCATGGGTAAGGCTGTTGTTCTCGGCCTTGCTTTTTTGTTGCTTTCTCCGGGCAGCACAAGGGCAGGAGAGCCTGTAAGCTCCGTTTATAAGGACGGAGTATATTACGGAGAAGGACAGGGACGTAACGGATCGATCCGGCTGAAGGTTACGGTGACAGACGGAAAGATCGACAAGATCGAGGAAGAGAGCCAGAAAGAGACGGCGTCCTATTGGGAAAAGGCGAAGGGGATGTTTGATTCCATCATCGAAAAACAGACTACGGAGGTGGACGTCGTATCCGGTGCAACCTTGAGCTGTGAGGGCATCCGCGAGGCGGTGGAAGAAGCGCTGAAGGATGCGGCCGGGAACGATATTTTTGCCGGCGGAACGGGAACGGAAAACGATCCCTTCCGTATTCAAAATGAGGAGCAGCTTCGCGCCTTTGCGGATTCCGTGGATGCAGGGACCTCTTATGAGGGGCAATATGTGAAAGTGACAGAGAACATTCTTCTTACAGAGGACGAAGCCTGGAATCCCATCGGTACGGAAGATGGCAAGAGCAGCATCTTTCAGGGCAGCTTTGACGGCAGCGGAAAAACCATCAGCGGCATTTCCATTCAGGGAACCTACACGACCGAAGCCAATGTGGGGCTGTTTTCCGTGCTTGGAAAAGATGCTGTTGTAAAGGATCTGAAGATTGTAAACGCCGACGTTGCCATTGAAGGAGAAAAAGTTAAGGTCAAAGCGGGAATTCTGGCCGGCAGTACGGAAAAAGGAGCGCAGCCTGCAGGATGTGTGGTGGATTCAGTAAACGTGCGGGGCAAGGTCGCATCCAAGGCGGCGGGAGCTCTGTGTTACGCCGGGGGGATGATAGGATATATAGATCAGTATTCTCTTTTGGAAAACTGCGTATCGGAAGCTGAAGTACTGGCGGAAAGCACGCAGACATTTTCCGCATATGCCGGTGGACTTGTGGGAACTGCGGGAAATAATGCGATTCTTGTGAATGATATTTCCTTTGGAAGTGAAACAGCGCTTTCGCCGCAGAATGTGAACTTCGGAGGCATGGCAGGCGGAATGGCTGCCATGTATCCCGGAAAAATGTGGAATACCGTTTCCCTAGGAAATGCTACTGTGGGAAATGCAGGGACGAAGCATGTCTGGGTCGGTGCTTTGGCAGGACAGGTCACCACAAGCGGTATGGTTAAGGGGAGCAACAATGAATATGTTTACCCCGAAGGGGGAGCACTTAGGAAATACGCGTATTTCGCAGACGACATTAAGCTGCAAATGAATGTTTACAGCGGCGAAAGTGTCAGCGAGAACTCGGTGGACCTTGCGGGAACGGGATACAGCCCCAGCGTGGGATATGATAAATGCTTTGCAACGGAAAGCGTTCCGGCAGATCAGATAAAAACAGATGATATGGCTGATCGGCTGAATGATAATCTGAAGGACGTGACCCGCCTGGCGAATGCTTACGGTCTGGAGAATATCGCTCTTCGCAACTGGGTGGTCAAAAGCGGAAAGCTGATGCCCGGCGGAGATGTCTATGAGCTTGAAGAGCCGGATGAAACTATTTTTGCCGGTGGAGACGGAACGAAAGAGAATCCTTTTCTGATTGAAACTGAGCAGCAGCTTCGCGCCTTTGCTTCTTCGGTGAAGGGGAGTGTGGATTATAAGGGGTACTTTGTAAAACTTGCAGCGGATGTGGATGTTTCCTCCGCGCAGTGGACGCCCATCGGCGGAGATGAATATGCGTTTGCAGGGACTTTTGACGGCAACAAAAAAACCATCACCGGAATCCGGATGGGGTCGGAGGATACCCCGGCTGTTATCGACGGAGACGGTATCAGGTTCGGGCTGTTCAGTAATCTGCAGGGCAGTGCGGTGGTAAAAGATGTAAATCTGAATGATTTTTACTACAATGCGGAAAGCAATAGCGTACTGTATGTGGGAGGAATCGTATCCTACATGGCCAAAAGCGAAACGGCCACCGAGGAAAACAGGATCGGAGCACGAATTGACGGATGCAGCGTTAGTGGTAAGATACGGGCAAAGGGAGATAAGAATAACTGCTTCGCAGCCGGTATCGCAGCTTATCAGTACTGCGGCAGTGTGACGAACTGCAAAGCAAATGTTGATATTGATCTTACGGTAAAAAGCGGTAACGGTCTTGCGGAAGCTGGCGGCTTGGTGGCATTGAATAACAGGGGCCTTGTGGCAGGAAACAGCTATGAAGGCAGCATCATCGGCGATGCCAGCCGCAGTAACGGTGACGAAGGAATGGCGGTCCTGAGTCTTCTGGTGGCGGTAAATGCCGGAGACGAGTCGGGCAATTTTGCAACGGGATCCATGAAGGCGAAGACGTATTCCACATATGTGGGCACTGTTTCTGGCTGGGTGACCGGCATTGGCAAATGCTATAACAACTATTACGGCAAAAGCTGCTCCATGCAGGTGGACGGACGGGTTGTTAGTCCGGTGGAATCCATCGGAACCAAGGTGACATCCGGTGTGAACGAAGAAGGAGATGCCTATGTGGGAGGCATTGTCAGCGGCAATGATCAGTATGATGAGTCAAAGCCCGGCGATCTGGCAGTAAAATTGAACACGGATTTTGCAGCTTTTCCCACGGATCCTGAGAAATACGGCTTTGCTGCAGACAACATGCTCTATACGTGGAAGACGGAAGAAGGAAGGATTTTCCACGAAGGCAAGTATGCAAATATCACTTATGTACAGCCTGAAGCTGAAAAGTTCCGGGAAGAGGAACCGAAAATGGCGGACGGAACCTGGTATGGCAGGAATAAAGAAAAGAGTGTGATCGCAACGATCACCGTTTCCGAAAATGCCGTGGCGGGGACAGTTTACAGTGATGATCAGGCAGCGGCGGAAGAAAAAGAGGAAGCTCTTAAAAAAGCTGTGGAAAAAGCGACCTACGGAGATACCAGCGATTATGCGGCGTTTGACGGATCGGTATTTGCCGGTGGTAAGGGAACGGAACAGGAGCCGTACCTGATCGAAAATGAAAGACAGCTTCGATATGTGGCTGAGAGTCTGAATGCTGACACGGATCATGAAGGCCTCTGGTTTAAGCAGACTGCGGATATCACTCTGACGGAAGGGGACTGGCTTCCCATCGGCTGGGGAATCAAGACGAAGATCAAAAATGCGGGAACCCAGTATTGTGCATATCCTTTTATGGGAAGCTATGACGGAGACGGTCATAAGATTCTGGGGCTTTCCATCGGTACAAAAAATACGCCCACCGCAGATCCCAGATGCTCTCTGGCGGCCGGATTGTTCGGCGCTGTGACCGGCAACCACAGGACCAATGAAGACTTTGCAGAAGACGAGCAGATCTGCCGTATCAAAAATGTGGAACTTGTGGATGCGGTTGTGAATGTAAAGACCCAATATGAAAACTACGTAGGTGCGCTGGCAGGATGCCTTCAAAACGGATTTGAAGTGGATAACTGTAAGGTGAGCGGTTTTGTATCATCTTACAGCGCGGATTCCCATGCCAGAGCTGCGGGCTTTTGCGGCAGCGGTCTGCGGGGCGTTGTGAAAAATGTGATCTCGGATGTATCTGTATATGGTGGCACGGATGCGGGAAGTGTCTATGCCGGAGGGCTGTATGGCATGGATAACAGAGTGACCAGTGTCAACGTTCTTGCGGCCGGATCCGTGGAAGCGGATGCCACCACCAACAATAAAATCCATGCAGGCGGCCTGGTGGGCCAGGCGGGAGGCGCCTACTATAACGCTGTGGGATGCGGCGATGTGACGGCAAACAAAACCACCAGCGATGCCGGTCTTTTTGCAGGACGCTTTGCGGGAATTGTTGCCGGAAAGGCTATGTACGTAAAAAAGGATGCCAAAGTAACGGCTGCGGGAGAAAAGATAGATTCCGTAGTTGGTACGGACGTGACAAAAGCGGGCTTTGGTGAAACGGTAAACAAAGTGGAAGGCAGTGCATTGAAAGCGGAGGCTTTTGTAAAAGAGCTAAACGACAATATCCTTTCTGTAGCAAAGGCGAATGAGCTGCAGACGCTTTTGGAGGAAAATGAAACAGGCCTGACCCACACGGTGCTGTATCATGGCGACGGAAGCGACCTGAAGACATGGGAAGCCGGCGATCTCCATCCTGTATTCAAAACAGAAAAGAAGGGACAGGAGAAAAAGGAAGAGCCGGAAAAGAGCGATAAGCCGGCGATCAAACCGGCGCAGCAGAAAACTCAACAGCAGACGCAGAAGCCCTCGCAGAATCCGGGAAGCCCGGCAGGGCAGGCGGAAGTGCAAACTCCTGCGCAGCCTCAGAAGGAACCGGAAGTATATAAGGATAAAAAGAGCGGCAACACCTACAGCATTACATCCGAAGAAAGCGCTAAGGTTGAGAAGGTGAAGATCCGCAAGGGAACGGCGATCATTCCCGGCAAGGTCGTGATCAAAGGGAAAGCTTACAAGGTCACGGCTGTTGGGAAAGATCTTTTGAAGAACAAAAAGATCAAAACCCTGAAGATCACCGGGAAAAAGAAAGTGATCAAACTGACAGCCAAAATGCTTTCCGGCAGAAAGAAAAAACTGAAGCTTTTGGTTCCGAAAAAGCTTTACGGCAAGTATAAGAAGATGCTGAAAAAACAAAAGTTACAAAAGAAGGTTTCTTTGAAAAAATATTGATGCGACATTATATTAAGAAAAAACACAAGATGTTGTAACAAAAAGCCTCTGCCTTGGCAGAAAATGTGGAAGCATTTTTTGCCGGGGCAGAGTTTCTGTAAAGCCTGCAAAAATAAGGGAAAAAAGTGAAATTTGCGATTGACTTTTAAAAGGGCGTTGTAGTACAATATAAATTGCGCTTTTGGCGAAAAAAGGGTTTACTATGCCCAAAAAGCCCAAAAGACTAATAAGAGCGAGGTGAATTGTCAATGGAAAAGAACCGTATACGTCCCGTGCAGTCGGGGAAACACACGCGTATGAGTTATTCCCGGCAAAAGGAAGTCCTGCAGATGCCGGATCTGATTGAGGTTCAGAAGAAATCCTACAATTGGTTCCTGGAAGAAGGCTTGAAAGAGGTATTTAAGGATATCTCTCCGATCGATGATTACAGCGGTCAGCTCAGCCTTGAATTTGTAGACTACCGGCTTTGCACCGATGAGATCAAGTACTCCATCGAGAAGTGCAAAGAGAGGGATGCAACTTATTCGGCACCGCTTCGTGTGAAAGTGCTTCTCTATAATAAAGAGAAGGACAAGATCACCGAGCTCGAGATCTTCATGGGAGATCTGCCGCTGATGACCGAAACCGGTACCTTTGTGATCAATGGTGCAGAACGTGTTATCGTCAGCCAGCTGGTACGTTCCCCGGGCATTTATTATGCCATCGATCATGATAAACTGGGAAAAGAGCTCTTTTCCTGTACCGTGATCCCTAACCGTGGAGCATGGCTTGAATATGAAACCGATCCTAACGATGTGTTCAGCGTTCGTGTTGACAAGACCCGTAAAGTTCCTGTTACGGTCTTTTTGCGCGCCCTGGGAATCGGTACCAACACAGAGATCAAGGAACTGTTCGGCGATGAGCCCAAGATCCTTGCATCTTTGGAAAAAGACCCTACCGTATCCGAGAGAAATCCGGAAGGAAGTTACGAAGAAGGTCTGTTAGAGCTGTATCGTAAGATCCGTCCCGGCGAGCCTTTAAGCGTAGAGAGTGCAGAGAGCCTGATCCAGGCAATGTTCTTTGATTCCCGTCGCTATGATCTTGCCAAAGTAGGACGTTATAAATTCAATAAGAAGCTGATGCTGAAGAACCGGATCCGCTTTAAAACACTGGCGGAGGATGTTGTTTCTCCTTTCACCGGAGAAGTGATCGCAACAGCCGGTACGGAAGTAACAGCCGAGCTTGCCGATGAGATTCAGAACGCAGCAGTTCCCGCTGTATGGATCGAGACGGAAGAGCGCAAGGTTAAGGTCCTTTCCAATATGATGGTAGACCTTACAAGCTATGTGGATTGCGATCCCAAGGAACTTGGCATTACCGAGCAGGTTTATTTCCCGGTACTGCAGGAGATCCTTCAGGAGTATGCATCCGAGCCTGATCAGCTGGCAGACGTGATCAAGAGAAGCGTTAACAGCCTGATCCCGAAACATGTGACCAAAGAAGATATCTTGGCTTCTATCAACTATAATATGCATCTTGAGTACGGCATCGGCAACAAGGATGATATCGATCACCTTGGAAACCGTCGTATCCGTGCGGTTGGTGAGCTTTTGCAGAATCAGTACAGACTGGGTATGACCAGACTGGAGAGAGTGGTTCGCGAGCGTATGCAGACCCACGATGCAGAGGAAGTTACACCTCAGACACTGATCAATATCAAGCCTGTACAGGCAGCAGTTAAGGAATTCTTCGGATCTTCCCAGCTGTCCCAGTTCATGGATCAGAACAACCCCCTGGGTGAGCTGACCCACAAGAGAAGGCTTTCCGCACTGGGTCCCGGCGGTCTTTCCAGAGATCGTGCCGGATTCGAGGTCCGCGACGTGCACTATTCCCATTATGGAAGAATGTGCCCCATTGAGACCCCTGAAGGACCCAACATCGGTCTGATCAACTCCCTTGCTTCCTATGCAAGGATCAATGAATACGGTTTCGTGGAGGCACCTTACCGAAAAGTGGATAAATCCGATCCGGAGAATCCCCGCGTAACGGATGAGGTTGTTTACATGACCGCTGATGAAGAAGATAACTACTATGTAGCACAGGCTTCCGAGCCGCTGGATTCCGAAGGACATTTCAAACGTTCTTCTGTAGCCGGCAGATACAGAGAAGAGACCCAGGAGTATTCCAGGAAAAAGATCGATTACATGGATGTTTCTCCTAAGATGATCTTCTCCGTTGCAACGGCGCTGATCCCGTTCCTTCAGAACGACGATGCGAACCGTGCGCTGATGGGATCCAACATGCAGCGTCAGGCAGTGCCCCTGCTCTTTACCGAGGCTCCTGTTGTAGGAACCGGTATGGAGACCAAGACGGCGGTTGACTCCGGTGTATGCGTGGTGGCAAAAGAAAGCGGAACCATCGATTATGTATCATCCTGCAAGATCCGCATGACTACGGATGCAGGAGAAAAGCGGGAATACCTGCTGACTAAATTCGCAAGATCCAACCAGTCCAACTGCTACAACCAGAAGCCCATCGTTTCCAAGGGCGACCATGTTGAGGCAGGAGAAGTGATCGCAGACGGTCCTTCCACCGAGGGTGGCGAGCTGGCGCTGGGTAAAAACCCTCTGATCGGCTTCATGACCTGGGAAGGTTACAACTACGAGGATGCGGTTCTCCTTTCCGAGAGACTGGTACAGGAGGATGTTTATACCTCCATTCATATTGAGGAATACGAATCCGAATCCAGAGATACCAAGCTGGGACCGGAAGAGATCACAAGAGACGTTCCCGGCGTGGGTGACGATGCGCTGAAAGACCTGGATGAAAGAGGTATCATCCGCATCGGTGCCGAGGTTAGAGCCGGTGATATCCTGGTAGGAAAAGTTACGCCTAAGGGCGAGACCGAGATGACCGCAGAAGAGAGACTGCTTCGTGCCATCTTCGGTGATAAGGCAAGAGAAGTAAGAGACACTTCCCTGAAGGTACCTCACGGTGAATACGGTATCGTAGTAGATGCCAAGGTATTTACCAGAGAGAACGGCGACGAGCTGCAGCCCGGTGTAAACCAGGCAGTCCGCATCTATATCGCACAGAAGAGAAAGATCTCTGTAGGTGATAAGATGGCCGGTCGTCACGGTAACAAGGGTGTGGTTTCCCGCGTGCTTCCTGTTGAGGATATGCCTTATCTTCCCAACGGACGTCCTCTGGACATCGTGCTGAATCCTCTGGGTGTGCCTTCCCGTATGAATATCGGTCAGGTTCTTGAGATCCATCTTTCCCTGGCTGCAAAGGCACTTGGATTTAAGGTTTCAACTCCCGTATTTGACGGCGCAAAAGAGAGCGATATCATGGATACGCTGGAACTTGCCAATGATTACGTCAATCTGGAATGGGATGAATTTAAAGCAAAACACGGAGAAGAGCTGCTCCCCGAGGTTCTTGATTATCTCTATGAGAACCGCGATCACAGAGAGCTGTGGAAGGGTGTGCCCATCTCCCGTGACGGAAAAGTAAGACTGCGCGACGGTCGTACCGGAGAATTCTTCGATTCACCTGTAACCATCGGTCACATGCACTATCTGAAACTCCATCACCTGGTAGACGACAAGATCCACGCACGTTCCACCGGCCCGTACTCACTTGTTACCCAGCAGCCTCTGGGTGGTAAGGCACAGTTCGGCGGACAGCGTTTCGGAGAGATGGAGGTTTGGGCCCTGGAGGCATACGGAGCATCCTACACCCTGCAGGAGATCCTGACCGTGAAGTCCGACGACGTGGTTGGTCGTGTAAAGACATACGAAGCGATCATCAAGGGAGAAAACATTCCCGAGCCTGGTATCCCCGAGTCCTTTAAGGTGCTCTTAAAGGAACTGCAGTCCCTGGGACTGGATATCAAGGTGCTTGATGAGAACGACAATGAGATCGAACTGAAAGAAAACCTTGATTACTCCACACCCGGCAGCAATATCCGGGATGACATGGAAGGCAATAACCGCGGCGGTTATGATGCCGAAAGAGAATTCAAGGAAAGCGGTGCTAGTATTCAGGAGTACGACGAAGAGTCCGAAGAGCTGGTAGAAGCTGACGACGAGTACGAAGAAAACGAGGCTGAATACGAAACTGTGGATGACGGAGAAGAATTCTGATCCGAAGTCACAGGAAACCGAGATGTTCTGATATCGATATCAAACGACCAAAGTCGGAAGGAGAGCTGAAATGTCAGAAGCAAAAAATGAAATGTATGAACCGGTGAGCTTTGACAAGATCAGAATCGGTCTTGCTTCACCGGAGAAGATAAGAGAGTGGTCCAGAGGCGAGGTTACCAAGCCCGAGACCATCAACTATCGTACGTTAAAGCCTGAGAGAGAAGGTCTTTTCTGTGAGAGGATCTTCGGACCCTCCAAGGACTGGGAATGCTACTGCGGTAAGTACAAAAAAGGCCGCTACAAAGGCGTGATCTGCGATAAGTGCGGTGTTGAAGTTACCAAGTCCAGCGTTCGTAGAGAGCGTATGGGACACATTGAACTGGCTGCACCCGTATCCCATATCTGGTATTTTAAGGGAATTCCCAGCAGAATGGGACTGATCCTGGATTTGTCCCCGAGGGTACTTGAGAAAGTGCTTTACTTTGCATCTTATATCGTACTGGATCCCGGCGAGACCGATCTGGACAAGATGCAGGTACTCAGTGAAAAAGAGCACAGAGATGCCGAGGAAAAATTCGGACACGGTTCTTTCCGTGCATCCATGGGAGCAGAAGCCATCAAGGAACTGCTTGCCGGCATCGATCTGGAGGAAGAGTCCAAGGCGCTGAAGGAAGAACTTCAGGAAGCAAACGGACAGAAGAGAGCAAGACTGATCAAGCGTCTTGAGGTAATTGAGGCATTCCGTGAGAGCGGAAACCGCCCTGAGTGGATGATCATGGATGTGATCCCTGTGATCCCGCCTGATCTTCGCCCTATGGTACAGCTTGACGGCGGACGTTTTGCTACCAGTGATCTGAATGACCTTTACAGAAGGATCATCAACAGAAACAACCGTCTCAGCCGCCTTGTTGAACTGAATGCGCCTGAGATCATCGTAAGAAACGAGAAGCGTATGCTGCAGGAAGCAGTAGATGCGCTCATCGACAACGGAAGAAGAGGCAGACCCGTAACGGGCCCCGGCAACAGACCGCTGAAGTCTCTTTCCGATATGCTAAAAGGTAAGGGCGGACGTTTCCGTCAGAACCTGCTTGGAAAACGTGTAGACTATTCCGGACGTTCCGTTATCGTGGTAGGACCCGAGCTGAAGATCTATCAGTGCGGACTGCCCAAGGAAATGGCTATCGAGCTGTTCAAGCCCTTCGTTATGAAGGAGCTGGTTGGCCGCGGCATTTCCCAGAACGTTAAAAATGCAAAGAAGCTGGTTGAAAAACTGGACGGACAGGTATGGGATGTACTTGAGGACGTGATCCGTGAGCATCCTGTTATGCTGAACCGTGCTCCTACACTTCACAGACTGGGTATTCAGGCGTTTGAGCCCATCCTTGTAGAAGGTAAGGCGATCAAGCTTCATCCCCTGGTATGTACCGCATTTAACGCCGACTTTGACGGCGACCAGATGGCTGTGCATCTTCCTCTTTCCGTAGAGGCACAGGCAGAGTGCAGATTCCTTCTGCTCTCCCCTAACAATCTGCTGAAGCCCTCTGACGGTGGTCCTGTGGCAGTACCTTCCCAGGATATGGTCCTTGGAATTTACTATCTGACTCAGGTGCGCGTTGAGGATGAGAACGGGCAGCTTCTGAAAGATGATCAGGGAATGTCCCTGAAGATCGCAGAAGAAGATCTGGAAAAATATGCAAAAGGCTGCTACAAGAACACCAATGAAGCACTCCTTGCTTATGAGAACGGTGCCATTAAGCTGCAGACTCCCATTCGTGTGAGAATGACCAGAAAGCTTGCAGACGGCAGTGAAAAGAGCGGTGTGATCGTTTCCACTCTGGGAAGATTCCTCTTTAACGAGATCATTCCCCAGGATCTGGGATTTGTAGACAGAAGCAAAGAAGAAAATGCACTTGCTCTTGAAGTTAACCATCTGGTAAAGAAGGGTGACTTAAAGAGAATTCTGGAAAGAGTTATCAACGTACACGGTGCTACTACCACGGCGGAAGTACTGGATAAAGTAAAATCCATCGGTTATAAGTACTCCACCAAGGCTGCCATGACGGTTTCCATCTCCGACATGACTGTGCCCGCTAAGAAAGCTGAGCTTTTGGATCAGGCACAGCAGACCGTAGACCTGGTGGCATCCAAGTTCAACAGAGGTCTTATGACCGAAGAAGAGCGCTATCGTGCAGTGGTGGATACCTGGGAAGCTACCGATAAGGAGCTGACCGAAGCCTTGATGAGCGGCCTTGATAACTACAATAACATTTATATGATG
Organism: Lachnospiraceae bacterium; assembly: GCA_024685005.1. Lineage (GTDB taxonomy): Bacteria > Bacillota > Clostridia > Lachnospirales > Lachnospiraceae > RGIG7926. The sequence goes on along the minus strand of JAIKWF010000096.1, from coordinate 5,555 downwards.
GCTGATTCCGGAGCCCGTGGTTCCGATAAGCAGATCAAACAGCTTGCAGGTATGCGTGGTCTGATGGCCAACACCCTTGGTAAGACCATCGAGCTGCCTATTAAGTCCAACTTCCGTGAAGGACTTGACGTTATGGAGTACTTCATGTCGGCACACGGAGCCCGCAAGGGTCTTTCCGATACCGCGCTTCGTACGGCAGACTCCGGTTACCTGACAAGACGTATGGTTGACGTATCTCAGGAGCTGATCATCCGCGAGAAAGACTGTGCGGTTGGAAGAAAAGAGATCCCCGGCATGACCGTGAAGGCAATCTTCGACGGATCCCGTGAGATCGAGAGCTTAAGAGAGCGTATTACAGGACGTGTTTCCTGCGAAGAGATCAAAGATAAAGACGGCAATGTGATCGTTAAGAAGAACCACATGATCACACCTTCCAGAGCATCCCGTATCGTGGAAAATGGTGTGGACGAGAACGGTGAGCAGGTAACAAAGGTTAAGATCCGTACCATCCTCGGATGCCGTTGCCATAACGGAATCTGTGCCAAGTGCTACGGTGCCAACATGGCAACCGGAGAAGCGGTACAGGTAGGTGAAGCAGTCGGAATCATCGCGGCACAGTCCATCGGTGAGCCCGGAACACAGCTGACCATGAGAACCTTCCATACCGGTGGTGTGGCAGGTAACAACATCACTCAGGGTCTTCCCCGTGTGGAGGAGCTTTTCGAGGCAAGAAAGCCCAAGGGACTTGCTATCATCGCAGAGTTCGGCGGTATCGCACATATCAAAGATACCAAGAAGAAGCGAGAGGTTGTTGTGGAGGATCCTGAGACCGGAGAATCCAAGGCATACCTGATCCCTTACGGATCCAGGATCAATATCCTGGAGGGAACCAAGATTGAAGCCGGCGACGAGCTTACGGAAGGATCCGTAAACCCGCACGATCTGCTTAAGATCAAGGGCCTTCGTGCGGTTCAGGATTACATGATCCGCGAAGTACAGCGTGTATATCGCCTTCAGGGTGTAGATATTGCAGATAAGCACATCGAAGTGATCGTTCATCAGCTTCTGAAGAAGGTGAAGATCGAAGAGGCCGGAGATTCTGAATTTCTGCCCGGAACACTGGTAGACGTGCTGGATCTGGAAGATACCAACGAAAGACTGATCGAAGAAGGCAAGAAGCCGGCTGAGGGCCTGCAGGTTATGCAGGGTATCACCAAGGCAGCACTTGCAACCAACTCCTTCCTGTCTGCAGCATCCTTCCAGGAGACCACCAAGGTTCTTACGGATGCAGCTATCAAAGGAAAAGTTGATCCACTGATCGGTCTGAAGGAGAACGTCATCATCGGTAAGCTGATTCCTGCCGGTACCGGAATGAAGCGTTATCGTAACGTGGTTCTTTCCACCGACTACAAGCTGAAAGATGAGATCGATGTAGATCTTACCGAAGGTATCGAGGAAGTGCCCGCTGATGATCCCGCAGCACTTGATGAGGTGGATGCTAAGATCGCAGCAGCCCTTGAGACCGTAGCTGAGGAAACAGAAGAATAAACAGACGCATCAGCGTATAAAAAGCATCTCCGGAGAGATCCGGAGATGCTTTTGTATTGAAAATTTTTATTGACAAACCATCCGGTAAAGCCTATACTATATGAGCGTGCCTATTTTTGCGCATTTTTTTCGTGCGCAATTTTGGCATAGTATAAAAAAGAAACGAGGTGAAAAGAATGCCGACATTTAACCAGTTAGTTCGCAAGGGACGTCAGACATCGGTTAAAAAGTCCACAGCTCCCGCTCTGCAGAAGGGTTACAACTCCCTGCACAAGAAAGCTACGGACGTACCCTCCCCTCAGAAGAGAGGTGTGTGCACCGCTGTAAAGACGGCTACACCTAAGAAGCCGAACTCCGCTCTGCGTAAGATCGCCAGAGTTCGTCTTTCCAACGGTATCGAGGTAACGAGCTATATTCCCGGAGAAGGACACAACCTTCAGGAGCATAGCGTTGTTCTGGTAAGAGGTGGAAGAGTAAAAGACCTTCCCGGTACCAGATATCACGTAATCCGCGGTACGCTGGATACAGCAGGTGTTGCAAACCGCAAACAGGCCCGTTCCAAATACGGCGCTAAGAGACCTAAGGCTGCTAAATAAGCCAAAAGTACTACAAACTGAAAACTAAGTATAGTGTTGGCATTCCAATTTCACATTTATTGTGATAAAGCAATTTCAGCACGAACACATTAGCTTAGTATGTGAGTACCTATGATCTATTTTCATTGAATAAGGAGGGAAGAAACGTGCCACGTAAAGGACATATTCAAAAAAGAGACGTTCTGGCAGATCCCCTGTACAACGACAAGATCGTAACCAAGCTGATCAATAACGTAATGCTTGATGGTAAAAAAGGCGTTGCACAGAAGATCGTTTACGGAGCGTTCGCCAGAGTGGAAGAGAAGGCCGGAAAGCCTGCTCTTGAAGTATTCGAGGCTGCCATGAACAACATTCAGCCTTCTCTGGAAGTTAAGGCAAGACGTATCGGTGGTGCTACCTATCAGGTGCCGATCGAAGTACGTCCCGACCGTCGTCAGGCTCTTGGCCTCAGATGGCTGGTTATGTTTTCTCGTAAGAGAAGCGAGAAGACCATGGAAGAGCGTCTTGCAAACGAGATCCTGGATGCATCCAACAACACAGGATCCGCTGTAAAGAGAAAAGAAGATATGCACAAGATGGCAGAGTCCAACAAGGCTTTTGCTCATTACAGATTCTAAAAGGAGGACATACCTTTGGCTGGAAGAGAATATCCGCTTGAGCGAACCAGGAATATCGGAATCATGGCTCATATCGATGCTGGTAAGACCACATTGACAGAGCGTATTCTGTATTATACCGGTATCAACTACAAGATCGGTGATACCCACGAAGGTACTGCCACCATGGACTGGATGGAGCAGGAGCAGGAGAGAGGTATTACCATTACATCAGCGGCTACCACTTGTCATTGGACATTAGAGGAGAACTGCAAGCCGAAAGCAGGTGCTCTGGAGCATCGTATCAACATTATCGATACCCCCGGACACGTTGACTTTACGGTAGAAGTAGAGCGTTCTTTGCGCGTACTTGACGGCGCTGTCGGCGTCTTCTGTGCAAAGGGCGGTGTTGAGCCTCAGTCCGAGAACGTATGGCGTCAGGCTGATACTTATAATGTACCCCGTATGGCATTCATCAACAAGATGGATATCCTGGGTGCAAACTTTTACGGAGCTGTAGATCAGATCCGTACCCGTCTGGGTAAAAATGCGATCGTGCTTCAGTTGCCGATCGGAAAAGAAGATGATTTCAAGGGAATCATCGACCTGTTTGAGATGAAGGCTTATATCTACAATGATGATAAGGGAGATGATATCTCCATCACCGACATCCCGGACGATATGAAAGATGATGCAGAACTGTATCGCGGCGAGCTGGTTGAGAAGATCTGCGAGCTCGATGACGATCTTACCATGATGTATCTTGAAGGTGAGGAACCTTCTGTAGAGCAGTTGAAAGCTGCACTCAGGAAAGCAACCTGCGAGTGTACGGCAGTACCTGTATGCTGCGGTTCCGCATATCGTAACAAGGGTGTGCAGAAGCTTCTGGATGCGATCCTTGAGTTTATGCCTTCTCCTATCGATATCCCTGCAATTAAGGGTACCGACCTGGAGGGTAACGAGATCGAGCGTCATTCTTCTGATGACGAGCCTTTCTCCGCACTGGCATTCAAGATCATGGCAGATCCTTTCGTAGGAAAACTGGCATTCTTCCGTGTATATTCCGGTACCATGAATTCCGGTTCTTACGTATTAAATGCAACCAAAGACAAGAAAGAGCGCGTAGGTCGTATCCTTCAGATGCATGCCAACAAGCGTTCCGAGCTTGACAAAGTATATTCCGGAGATATCGCTGCGGCAGTAGGCTTTAAGTTTACCACCACCGGTGATACCATCTGTGATGACAGAAATCCTGTTATCCTGGAGTCCATGGAATTCCCTGAGCCCGTTATCGAGCTGGCTATCGAGCCTAAGACCAAAGCCGGACAGGGCAAGCTTGGTGAAGCTCTTGCAAAACTTGCGGAAGAAGATCCTACCTTCCGTGCACATACCGATGAAGAAACAGGCCAGACCATTATCGCAGGTATGGGCGAGCTCCATCTGGAGATCATCGTAGACCGTCTGCTTCGCGAGTTCCACGTAGAAGCAAACGTTGGTGCACCGCAGGTTGCATACAAAGAGACATTTACAAAACCCATCGATCAGGAATACAAATATGCAAAGCAGTCCGGTGGTCGTGGACAGTACGGTCACTGTAAAGTTAAATTCGAGCCCATGGATCCCAACGGCGAAGAGACATTCAAGTTTGAGTCTTCCGTTGTGGGTGGTGCGATTCCGAAGGAATACATCCCTGCAGTAGGCGAGGGTATCGAAGAAGCTGCACAGGCAGGTATCCTTGGCGGATTCCCTGTACTTGGTGTAAGTGCTAATGTATATGACGGTTCCTACCATGAAGTCGATTCATCCGAAATGGCATTCCACATCGCCGGATCCATGGCCTTCAAAGAGGCTATGAAGAAAGCAGATCCGGTACTTCTTGAGCCTATCATGAAGGTTGAGGTTACCATGCCTGAAGAGTACATGGGAGATGTCATCGGCGATATCAACAGCCGCCGCGGACGTATCGAAGGAATGGAAGATATCGGCGGAGGAAAGATGGTAAGAGGTTATGTGCCTCTTGCAGAAATGTTCGGATACTCCACAGATCTTCGTTCCAGAACACAGGGACGTGGTAACTACTCTATGTTCTTCGAGAAATATGAGCAGGTACCCAAGTCCGTTCAGGAGAAGGTTCTGGCAAATCAGAACAAATAATAAAAGTTGCTTGAAAATTCGGCTATTCTTTTATATAATGGGAAATAGCCGAGCGCATGTCGGTGCATACGCCGGTTTGCGCAACGAAACTATATTAAAAAAGAGAAAACAAGGAGGACTTTTGAAATGGCAAAAGCTAAATTCGAAAGAACAAAACCGCATTGCAACATCGGTACCATCGGCCACGTAGACCATGGTAAAACTACTCTTACTGCAGCAATCACCAAGGTTCTTGCTGAGAGAGTTGCCGGAAATACCGCTACTGATTTCGAGAACATCGATAAGGCTCCCGAAGAGAGAGAGCGTGGTATTACGATCTCTACCGCTCACGTTGAGTATGAGACCGAGAAGAGGCACTGTGCTCACGTTGACTGCCCCGGCCATGCTGACTATGTAAAGAACATGATCACCGGTGCAGCTCAGATGGACGGTGCTATCCTCGTTGTTGCAGCTACTGATGGAGTTATGGCTCAGACAAAGGAGCACATCCTTCTGTCCCGTCAGGTTGGCGTTCCCTATATAGTAGTATTCCTTAACAAGTGCGACATGGTAGACGACGAGGAGCTCATCGAGCTGGTTGAGATGGAAGTTACCGAGCAGCTTGAGGAGTATGAGTTCAAGGATTGCCCTATCGTTAAGGGTTCAGCTCTCAAGGCTCTTG
>JAIKWF010000090.1 GCA_024685005.1 Lachnospiraceae bacterium | reverse complement strand
GCCTGACCTTAGTACGTGAAGCTCTGCTTAAGCCACGAGTAATTGGTTGTACGTACAAAAACAGAAGCGATATGTGTTGTCTGCTTCTGGGTTTTTGTGTGCAACCCTTTGGATTTTTCAAAGGGTTTTTTATTTGCGGCACGGCAGGTTCGAAAAAAAGAGGAGAAGAGTTATGAAAAGAAAAACGGAACTGAAAACCATGACTGTACTTGCTGCCATTCTTTTGGCAGGAAGCCTTCTGACCGGATGCGGAGAAAAAGAGCAGCCTGCAGAGGAACCGGCTACGGAGGCAACTGAGCCAGAAGAAACCGCGCAGGAACCTGAAGAAGAAACAGCAGAGGAAACAGAAGAGACTGAGACAGAAGAAGCTTCCGATGAGGAAAAAGCCAAAGAAGTTGCTGATCTGATCGATGCGATTTATGTACAAGAGAGAACCGATGAAACAGACGCGCAGTGTGAAGCAGCAAAAGCTGCCTGGGATGCACTTACCGACGAGCAGAAAGAGCTTGTGGAAGGGGAAAATGCAGACCCTGACTATTTCGGAAGAGATACCGGTGATGCCTCCAAGGATGATCCGTTAAATGGCGATGATATCGGAAGCAACGAAATTCTGGTAGTCAGCTTCGGTACATCCTTTAATGACAGCAGAGCCCTTGATATTTCCGATGTGGAAAAGGCGATTGCAGATGCAAATCCGGATTGGAGCGTAAGGCGTGCTTTTACCGCACAGATCATCATCAATCATGTGCAGGCAAGAGACGGCGAGAAGATCGACAATATGCAGCAGGCACTTGACAGAGCTGTGGCAAACAACGTAAAGAATCTGGTTGTGCAGCCTACCCATCTGATGCACGGTGCTGAATACGATGAGCTGAAGGAAGCACTGGACCAGTATGCAGACAAGTTTGACAGCGTTGCTGTTGCAGAGCCACTTTTAGGTGAAGTCGGAAGCGATGCGACAGTCATCAATGATGATAAGAAGGCAGTTGCCAATGCAATTGTGGATGAGGCTGTAAAAACTGCAGGCTTTGATTCTCTGAAAGCGGCCGCAGATGACGGTACCGCATTTGTATTTATGGGTCACGGAACCGCACATACGGCAAAGGTCAGCTACAGCCAGATGGCTACTCAGATGCAAAAGCTTGGCTATGACAATGTATTTATAGGAACTGTTGAAGGAGAACCGGAAGAGACTGCCTGCGAGAAAGTGATCGAAGCGGTAAAGGAAGCAGGTTACAAAAAAGTGATCCTTCGTCCCCTCATGGTAGTAGCCGGCGATCATGCAAACAATGATATGGCGGGAGATGAGGATGACTCCTGGAAGAGCATGTTTAAAGCTTCCGGCGCTTTTGATCAGATCGACTGCCAGATCGCTGGTCTTGGCCGGATCAAGGCAATTCAGGATCTGTACGTTGCACATACAGCTGCAGCTGTAAATGAGTGTGGCACCGCAGCAGCTGCTGCCGCTGAAGCAGCAGCATCCGATACAAAGCTTGCAGACGGAGAATATCAGGCAAAGTTTACCACTGACAGCTCCATGTTTAAAGTAAATGAATCCCTTGATAATATGGGAACACTTACCGTCAAAGACGGAAAGATGACAATCCACATTAGCCTTTCTTCCGAGAATATCGTAAATCTTTTCCCGGGAACCGCTGCGGATGCACAGAAAGACGGTGCTAACCTTCTGCAGCCCACCAAGGATGAGGTGAAATATGATGACGGCACTACCGAAACCGTGAACGGATTTGACGTACCTGTTCCCGCTCTGGATCAGGAATTCGATCTGGCATTGATCGGAACCAAGGGAAAATGGTATGATCATAAGGTAGTTGTGGCAACTCCGAAACAATAAGGAGAAAAAATGACGAAAAACGTCAATGTCGTAAAAAAGACAGCAATCATACTTTTTATATCCTTAACAGTAAGTTTAACCTCCTGCGGTAAGCAGGGGGTTACTTCTGCTATAGAGGATAATTCTCAGAATACGCAAAAAACGATCGAGGATAACGAATCGTTCATGGTGAATATCACCCTGGAAGGCGGAAGCGGAAAAGCTTCCATCCAGTCTCCTGTGGAGATTCATAATGAAGGCGGTGAAATGACCGCAACCTTTGTGTGGACCAGTAAAAATTACGATTATATGATCGTAAACGGACAGAAATATGAAAATGAGAATCCCGGTGGAGAATCAACCTTCACCGTTTCGATAGACAGTATCACGGAGCCTTTGACCGTGATCGGCGATACCGTGGCTATGAGTAAGCCCCATGAGATCGAATATGTCATTACATGGGGAGAGAGAGTTTCAGAGGATTCGGCATCGACCCCGGAAGCAGCTCCCGGATCTTCAGAAGCAGCAGATAAGAGCAAAAAGAAAGAATCCGAAACAGATCAGGAGTCAAATGAGATACGTACAGCCCTCAGAGCGGCCATGAAAGAAATGGGTAAAGAGGAGCAGGAAGTTCCTCTTTCCTATGCCACAGGCTTTTCCCTGACAAAATACGGTGATTATACCTATGTGGCGATCGAAAACGGAGGAGATTACCTTGTGGTTCCCGAAGGGGGCGGTCTGCCGTCAGGGTTGCCGCAGGAAATTGTGACCTTGCAAAAGCCATTGGACCGGACGTATCTGGTATCTTCCTCGGCTATGGATCTGATCAACACCTGCGGCGCAATTGACAGGATCCGTCTTTCCGGAACGGATGCAAAGGACTGGTATATCGCGGATGCGAAAAAAGCAATGGAAGAGGGAAGTATCCTTTATGCCGGCAAATACCGTTCTCCGGATTATGAACGGATATTGGAAAACGAATGTGACCTTGCCATTGAAAATACCATGATCTATCACGAACCTGCCGTAAAGGCCAAATTAGAGGAACTGGGGATCCCTGTTTTGGTGGAAACATCCAGCTATGAGCATCATCCCTTGGGAAGACTGGAGTGGATCAAGCTCTATGGCGTTTTGTTTGATCGGGAAAATGAAGCACAGGACTATTATGAGAAACAGCTTCAGATCATAGAACCCATTATGAACGGGAACAGGGACGGCGGTAAGACGGTTGCTTTTTTCCATGTGACGGCAAACGGAATGATCAATGTGAGAAAAAGCAGCGACTATATCAGCAGCATGATCCGGCTTTCCGGAGGGACCTACGTTCCGGAAAATACGGGAGAAAGCGATAATGCCCTGGCCACCATGAATATGCAGATGGAGGATTTTTACCGGGAAGCCTGCGAAGCTGATATAATCATTTATAACAGCACCATCGGAGGTGAGATCACCTCTGTTTCGCAGCTGCTTTCAAAAAATGCACTCTTTGCGGATTTTAAGGCGGTACGGGAGGGCAGAGTCTATTGTACGGAGCAGGATCTTTTTCAGCAGATCACCGGTATGGGTGAGTTTATGCAGGATCTGGCTGATGTATTATCGGGAACAGAGCGTGACTACACCTATTTAAACCACCTGGAGTAGGAAGCCCGGAATAGGAAAAGGTATGCGGAAAAAAAGAACGATTCTGATTTTTACGGGAATGATCCTGGGCATTTTTCTGATGTTTTGGATCAATCTGAGAATGGGAAGCATGGGGATCTCCGGCGGTCAGATCCTTCGGATCCTTACGGAAAAAGAGAACGCCGGTATGGAACAGAGCATTATTATGGGGATCAGACTCCCCAGAGCTGTTGCCGCTGTCTTTTTGGGCGGCGCACTGGCACTTTCCGGTTACCTCCTGCAAACTTTTTTTGCAAATCCCATAGTAGGACCCTTTGTACTCGGTATCTCATCCGGTGCCAAGCTTGCCGTTGCGCTGGCCATGATCTTTTTCCTGACCAAAGGAAAGGATATCGGCCTTACCATGATGGTATTGTCTGCATTTGCAGGGGCCATGATCGCCATGGCATTTGTGCTGATGCTTTCGGTGAAGGTCAAAAGCATGAGTGTTCTGGTGGTTTGCGGTATCATGATCGGCTATATATGCTCAGCCATTACGGATTTTGCAGTAACATTTGCGGATGATTCCAATATCGTCAATCTTCATAACTGGTCTATGGGAAGCCTTTCGGGAATGAACTGGCAGCAGATCAGGATCATTGTTTTGATCGTGATCGTATGCTTTTGCATGACGGGATCCATCGTAAAACCCATGAATGCCTACAGGCTGGGAGAAGCCTATGCCAAAAGTGTGGGGGCCAATATCATTTTCCTGCGGGTGATGCTGATCCTGATCGCAAGCCTGCTTGCGGCCTGTGTTACAGCCTTCGCAGGTCCCATTTCGTTTGTGGGTATCGCAGTACCCCATCTGGTTCGGACTTCTTTGAAAACGGATACTTCTTATGTGATGATACCGGCAAGCTTTCTGGGAGGAGCGCTGGTGACGCTTTTTTGTGACCTGCTTGCAAGATGTCTGTTTGCTCCCACGGAGGTCAGTATCAGTTCCGTTACTGCTGTATTTTTAGTGCCGGTGGTGATCGTGATGATGATCAAGAGAAACGATAAAAAACAGGAATGATTGAGATGCCAAAGGAAACGGGAATCCGGACTGAGGAACTTCATATCGGTTATCGGTCAGATCTGATCAGGGATATCACCATGTCAGTGGAGGCAGGAAAGATCGTCACACTCATCGGTCCCAACGGGTGCGGAAAGACCACCTTGCTGAAGACGCTGACGGGACAGCTGCGCCAAAGAGGGGGCGTGGTATATCTGCAGGAGCAGGACAGGACGCGCCTTGGCAATATTGAGATTGCAAAGCGCATGTCCGTTGTGATGACAAATAAAGTCAGGGCCGAGCTTATGATCTGCAGAGAAGTGGTGCAGATCGGACGTTACCCTTATACGGGACATCTGGGCATCCTTTCACAGGAAGATCAGCATATCGTGGATGAAGCCATGATCATGGCTGATGTAAAAGAGATCGAAAGGCAGCTGTTTCAGAACATCAGCGACGGGCAGAAACAGAGAGTCCTGCTGGCACGGGCTATCTGCCAGCAGCCGAAGATCCTTGTTCTGGATGAGCCCACATCTTTTCTGGATATCAGACATAAGCTGACTATTTTACAAAAGATCCGTGATTATGCAAAGACCCAAAATGTTGCGGTTCTTATGTCTTTACATGAATTGGAGATCGCAAAAAATATTTCCGATACGGTGGTTGCCCTGGGAGAAGGAAAGGTGCTTCGGATGGGCAAACCGGATGAGGTCTTTACGGAAAGCTTTATCCGAAAACTGTATCAGATCGAAGGGATGGATACGCAGCTCCTGGGTGCCATGCCCTGGGAAGAGAGTAGCAGGAAAGCAGAAAATATAACTAAGAATGATGAGCAAGAGGAACCTGCAGTAAACGAAACTCTTCAGAAAGCTGGCGAAAAGAATCGGAAACCCGCGGTCATCATGATCCAGGGAACCATGTCCAATGTGGGGAAAAGTGTGATTGCAGCCGGCCTGTGCCGCATCTTTACCGAGGACGGCTACAGGGTTGCCCCCTTTAAATCCCAGAATATGGCCCTGAATTCTTATATTACAGATGAAGGCCTGGAAATGGGCAGGGCGCAGGTGATGCAGGCGGAGTGTGCTAAAACACCGCCTCTTGCAGCCATGAATCCCATATTGTTGAAACCCACTTCCGATACGGGATCTCAGGTGATCGTAAACGGAAAAGTGGTAGGAAATATGAAGGCGGCAGAGTATTTTAAACAAAAACACCGCTTCGTAAAGGATATTCTTGCCGCATACGATTCCCTTTGTGAGAGTGTGGATATCATTGTCATCGAAGGGGCCGGATCTCCGGTGGAAATGAACCTGAAGGCGGAAGATATCGTAAATATGGGGCTGGCAGAAATGGTAGATGCGCCGGTGCTTCTGGTAGGAGATATTGACAGAGGCGGGGTTTTTGCCCAGCTTCTCGGCACGCTGGATCTCTTTACGAAAAAGGAACGGGCCAGAGTCAAGGGTATGATCGTCAATCAGTTCCGGGGAGATGCAACCTTGTTTGAGGACGGCATTAAAATTCTGGAGGAAAAAGGTGACACAAAGGTTGTGGGTGTGGTTCCCCATCTGCCTCTGATCCTGGATGATGAGGATTCTTTATCCGGCAGATTTCAAAAAAAGGAAGCAAAAGACTTTGATGTTGCCGTGATCAGGCTTTCTCATATTTCCAATTTTACCGACTTTGATCCCTTTGAACAGGTGAAGGATCTGTCTCTTCGCTACGTGTCGAAGGCAGCTGATCTGGGAGAGCCGGATCTGATCATTTTGCCGGGATCCAAGAATACCATAGGTGATCTTCAGCAGCTGCAAGAATCGGGAATGGCAGATGCTATCCTGCAAAAAGCAAACCGGGGCACCTGTATCATTGGGATCTGCGGCGGTTTTCAGATGCTGGGAAGAAAAATTGAAGATCCTTATGAAACGGAAGAAGGGGGCTGCGCCGCCGGCCTTGGACTTTTGCCTGTTGATACCGTCATGAACCGGGAGAAAACCTCGGAAAAAGTAACAGGCAGCATTACCCATGCCACAGGTGTTTTGAAAGGCATGGAAGATACAGAAGTATCGGGGTATGAGATCCATATGGGAAAGACCACACCCTATGAAGAAGTGGTGGAGTTTACCCAAAATGGTTCCGGATACTGCCTTGATAATATTTACGGCACGTATATGCACGGCTTTTTTGACAGAAAAGAGGTTTTGAAAGCTGTGATAGAAAAGTTAGCGACGGCTAACAATAAAAAGGTTGATACAGAGCATATCACAGACTATAGCGCGTTTAAAGAACGCCAGTACAGCCTTTTGGCAAAGGGACTTCGGGAACATCTGGATATGAACTATATCTACAGTGTAATGGGGCTTAATCATGACGTATGAACAGCTGACAGATATCCGGATCGAACAACCGGATGAAACCATAAGAGCATGCGCCCGCAGCAGATGGGATCATATTGCAAAACCCATCGACGGTATGGGTGAGTTTGAAAAACTGATCTGCAGGATCGCAGCCGTGCAGGGCAGGGAAGTACCGCAGATCGATCAAAAAGCACTGATCATCATGTGTGCGGACAATGGCATCGTGGAAGAGGGCGTAACCCAGACCGGATGGGAAGTGACCCGGGATGTGGCAACACTGATGGGACAGAGGAAAAGTTCTGTGGGGATCTTAACTTCCGGCTTTCCCTGCGAGATCTTTGTTTATGATGTGGGGATCCGGGCCGATGAGACGCCGGAGGGAGTTATCGACAAAAAAATCTGCAAAGGTACAGCGAATTTTTTAAAGCAGCCGGCCATGACGCAGCAGCAATGTCTTGAAGCCATACAGACCGGAATAGATGCGGTTTCTCATTGCAGTAAGCAGGAAATCGGCATCATAGCCACCGGAGAGATGGGCATCGGAAATACCACAACATCCACGGCTGTTTTGTGTGCGCTTACAGGTTCGGAGGCAAAGACCTATACCGGAAAAGGATCGGGACTTACAGATGAGGGCCTGCAGCGAAAAATCCGGGTGATCGATGAAGGGCTGAAACGATACGGCTTTTTGCCGGATATGCATATAACGGCAAAAGAAGCCTTTGCGGCTTTGCAAAATCTGGGAGGACTGGATATTGCAGCGCTGACAGGGGTGTTTATCGGCGGCGGGATCTATCACATTCCGGTTGTTATTGACGGACTGATCAGCGGCGTTGCTGCCCTTGTGGCAAAAATGCTGGTTCCTGACTGCGCCTTTTTTATGATCCCTTCCCATATGGGACGGGAAAAAGGAATGGCGCGGATCATGGAGGAGCTATCCTTAAAGCCGGTTATTCATGGGGATCTGGCCCTGGGAGAGGGTAGCGGCGCTGTTATGCTGTTTCCTCTTTTGGATATGGCCATGCATCTGTATCGTCAGGGTACTACCTTCTCTTCGGCAGATATCGATGCCTACGAAAGGATGGAGAAAAGATGATTCTGGTGTTGGGACGGGAAAACAGCGGCAAATCAGTCCTTGCGGAAAAACTTGCCATGGAGACAGGGGATCCCGTAAAGATCTATCTGGCAACCATGAAGATCTGTGATGATGAAGGGAAAAAGCGGGTCATAAAACACAGAGCACAAAGAGAAGGCAAAGGGTTTATCACGATTGAAAAATGCTTTGCCATTGACAGTCTCATCGGAGAAACAAAAAATCCGGAACAGACCACGGTTCTTTTGGAATGCGTTGCAAACCTTGTGGGAAATGAGCTTTTTGATCATAGCGGCGGCATAAAGCCTGCTGCCCCCGGCGACCTCGCCTGCGAGGATTTTGCAGAAGAGATCATCTCTGAAATACAACGTCTAAATGATCACTTTCATCATTTGATCCTGGTTAGCAACACTTACGAAAAGAAACCGGATTACGATATGCAAACCAGGCTTTATTTAAGCCTTCTTGATCAGGTGAATGAGAAACTGCTTATGTTGGCTGATCAAACCATAGACCTTCGGAAAGGAACAGAAGATTGAGGATCATAAGATGGTTTATCATTGCATTTTCCACATATAGCCGCATCCCTATGGCGCGGATCAAGTGGAAAGAAGGAGACAGTGCCTACAGCCTGCTGTTTTTCCCTTTTGTGGGGGTAAGCATAGGCTTACTTTTGTTCCTTATAAACGGGATCGCGCCCCTTTGTGATCTGCCGGATCTTGTAAGGATTCTGCTCACCCTTTGGATCCCCCTTGCTGTTACAGGAGGTATTCATGTGGACGGTTTTATGGATACGGAGGATGCACTGCGATCCTATGCGGATCCGGCCAAAAAACTGGAAATTCTGAAGGACCCCCATATCGGGGCATTTGCAGTTATCGGTCTGGTAAAGCATTATTTGCTTCTGGCTGCCGGTATTTCCGTGATCCTTTGCTGCTTTCCGTCGGATCAAAGGATATTGCTTCTGCTGTGCCTGATTTTTGTGATGTCCAGATGCCTTAGCGGGCTGACATCCATATATTTCCGGAAAGCCAAAAAGGACGGTATGCTTTATGCATCGGCAGCGAAGACGCCGGGAGTGGTTTCTGCTGCGCTGATCCTGCAGCTTTTGCTTTGCGCTTCTTTTATGGTTTGGAGCAGGCCTGTTTCGGGGCTTGCCGTGCTTTTGACCTTCGCTGTTATAACTGTTTTTTACAGACATATGGCATATGGGAATTTTGACGGTGTGACAGGGGATACGGCAGGCTATTATCTTACCGTATCGGAAACAGCAGCAGTGCTGGCGCTGGCCGCAGCTTCATTTATATGCTGAAAGGAATCTGAAATGGCACATAAAACAATCTGGCTGATCCGTCACGGAAAGACAGCGGGGAATGCCGGGCATAAGTATATCGGCCGGAAAACCGATGAGCCTCTTTCCGAAGAAGGGATCAGCGGAGCCATGGCCAAAAGAGATGAACTGAAAAAAAGAAACCCAAAGATGCCTGACCGGCTGGTGTCCAGCCCTATGATACGGGCAGTCAGCACGGCGGAGATTTTATTTGGCGATCTTCCCATGGCGTGCATCGACGAACTTTCGGAAATGGATTTTGGGATTTTCGAAGGAAAAAGTTATCTGCAGCTTACCGATGATGCCCTCTACAGAGCATGGACAGATACTCTGTGCAGGGAAAAGATTCCGGAGGGGGAAAGCCTTGCGGAGTTTTGCAAAAGAAGCCTGGCCGGTTTTCAGCGTGCCCTGGGAGGAGAGCAAAACGAGACCATTGCCATTGTCTGTCACGGAGGCACCATCATGGCGGTGATGAGCACCCTTACCGGGGAAGATTATTTTGACTTCAGGGCAGATAACCTGGGAGGCTATTGTATCGATTTGGAGATGGATGATGCGGGAATACATGATATTACATACACAAGCCTTTGGCCTTGGGATCCTTCTGGATCTGATCATCGGTGATCCCCACAGCTTCCCCCATCCGATCAGAGTAGTAGGGGCTTTGATCGGAGCTCTGGATAAGGCTTTAAACAGTAATCCGGATGAAAAACCGCAGGCGGCAAGAAGGAAGGGGATTATGCTTTGGATCTGCGTGATGCTTTGCACCTTTGCAGCTACTTTTTTCCTGCTGGCGGTGCTTTATAAGGTCGGCAGAATCCCCGGGGGTCTGGGGGAAGCGGTTTTAACCTGCTATATCCTTTCTGCCAGAAGTCTTTGCAAAGAGAGTATGGCGGTCAGCAAAAAGCTGAAAGAGGATGATCTTGCCGGTGCCAGATCCGCCCTTTCCATGATCGTGGGAAGGGATACGGCTGTTCTTGACAGAGAAGAGGTGATCAAGGGGGCGGTGGAAACTGTTTCGGAAAATACTTCCGACGGCGTGATCGCACCTCTCCTTTATACCGCCATAGGCGGACCGGTGCTGGGAATGGCGTATAAAGCCGTTAATACCATGGATTCCATGTTGGGATATCATAATGAAAAATATGAGCATTTCGGTTTTTTTGCAGCCAAAGCGGATGATGTGTGCAACTTTTTACCTGCCAGGATCAGTGCACTGCTTATGATCGGAGCAGCCGCCATTCTGGGATGCTTTTCCAAGGCATATGATGCAGCCGGTGCGCTGCGGATCTGCAAAAGAGACAGGAAAAATCACACCTCCCCTAACAGTGCCATGACGGAAAGTGTTTGTGCGGGAGCATTGGGACTGCAACTGGGAGGCACCCATTTATATCAGGGAATTCCGGTGGGAAAACCCACCATAGGAGACGCAAAGAGAGCGGCGGAAACAAAGGATATTTTCAGGGCGAATGTGCTGATGTTCATGACAAAGGCCCTGTCTCTGTTACTTCTCTTTGCCATTCTCATTTTTCTTTGCAAAAGATGAAGGAACCATAGGATGAATCACGGCGGCGATATTTACAGAAACAAAGTGAAGATGGATTTTTCGGTGAACTTAAATCCCATGGGGACACCGGAAGGCGTACTGGCGGCAGTGGAAAGAAGTATCGCATCCTGCGGCGCTTATCCTGACATAGAGCAGGAATCCGTAAGAGCATTGCTGGGAAAATATACAGGCTGCAGGCCGGAGCAGATCATTGCCGGAAACGGAGCAAGTGAGCTGATCATGGCCGGGATCCGTGCTTTTTCACCAAAA
>JAIKWF010000049.1 GCA_024685005.1 Lachnospiraceae bacterium | reverse complement strand
CTGGCCTATGCAGCAAAGATCAAAGAACTGGGTGAGTTTGAGGTAAGAGACGGCAAAATCGTTCCGAAGAATCAGGCATAGAAAGAGAAAACCATGAATTATACAATACAGCAGGTAAGCAAGGAGTTTGGCAAGGCACATTTTCAGGTACTGGATGCAAACGGTTTCCCCGTGGGAGAGATCGATATTGAAGGAAAACCCCTTACCAGAGCGGCAGTTACCGTAAACGTGGCGGATAAGCAGATACAGATGCTGCAGATCTTTGATCCGGCGGCGCTGGGAGATAACCCATATCCTGAGCTTACAAAAAGACCGCTGGATACCTTTGAGATATCGGGAGATATAGGAGAAGGAAGGATTTTTCGAAGAAGCATAAAGGTTTCACTGCTGGCATCCTTTTCCATCCAGACCATGTGCCTTGGAGGCGCCGTATATGACACCTATAAGGCCCATTTCGGCACGGATGGCACGAAGGCCGCCGTCTACCGGGGTGATGTCAGGATTGCCAACATGCACAAAGATTATAAGGTAACAAACGATGTGCACAGCTTCGCGCTGGAAACCATCGATGAGAACTATTTCGCCGATGCGGTGATCGTGGGGATCCACTGGTATCTGTCAGGCTATTATATAAAGGACTATCAGGAGGTCAAAGGTAGCTCTGCTTCGATCATGACCACAAAAAACAAGTTCATATTGGATAAGGTAAAATAAAGACAGCTTTAAGCGGTCGGCATAGCCGGCCGCTTTTTACGTGCATACATCGCGCCGAAAAAATGACCCACAAACCCCGTCCCCAAGGGGTCGTTCGGACGCACAAAACCCTTGACGCCCCGCCCTCAGAATGCTACAGTACAATCAAAGCATACGGGCTAACCGACACATATAATCTACGATTCAAGAACCATTCTGACAATTCAAAGGATTTCCCCATGCTTTTATCCCAAACATTTAAAAAGCAGGAGGAAATCAAACAAAGCGACATGCCTCCTGCAAAACAACTGTATAAGGAGGTATGCAATGAAAGAACCAAGCGCAGTCAGAAACCAGCGGGATACGGTATTCCGCATGCTGTTCAAAGAAAGGAAGGAACTCCTAACCCTGTACAATGCGGTAGCAGGCAGGCATTATACAGATGAGAACGAGCTGTCCATCAAAACCCTGGAGGGTGCCGTTTTCCTTACGTATAAGAACGATCTGGCGTTTCTGATCCGAACAGATTTGCATTTGTACGAACAGCAATCTACAGTTAATCCGAACATGCCGCTGCGATTTCTGCAGTACATATCGGAGATTCTGGAAAAAGATTACATTACGGAAATAGTGTATTCGAAAAAACGGATCAAGCTTCCGGCGCCATCCTTTGTGATTTTCTACAACGGAGACGATGAGCAGCCGGAAAGAAAAGTCCTGAGACTGTCGGATTCCTTCGAGGGAATCGAGATATCCGGAGAGAAAATAACTGAAGGCAGTACGTCTGAAATAGTACCGAAAGGGAGCTTGGACAGAATAAGCAGCGGTAAACAGGATTACCAAAAGAACGCGGTCCATCTGGAGCTGATCGCGGTACAGTTGAACATTAACCCGGGCTATAACGAAGAACTGAAGCAAAACTGCCCTACATTAATGGGCTATGTACAGTATTGGGAAAAGATACAGGAGAAGATCAGGGACGGTATGAAGAGGAATGAAGCTATCACAGAGGCAGTGGATGAATGCATAAAAGAAGGTATACTCCCGATATTCTTCAGACGCAACAAGGCGGAGGTGACGAAAATGAGTATTTACGAATTCGACCAAAACGAGTATGAAAAAGTGATTCGGCAGGACGGAATAGAGGAAGGAATAGAACAAGGAATAGAACAAGGAATAGAACAAGGAATAGAACAAGGCATGGCTAATATAAATAAGCTGTACGGTTGGTTGTTTGCCCAAAACCGAACGGAAGATGTCAAGAGAGCAACGCAAGATGCTGAGTATCAAAAGAACCTGTTTGCGGAGATGACAGCTCAAAGCGGAGAATAAAGCGGAGGGCGCATAACGTCCGATAGTGCCTCCGGTTATCAGGCAGAAGAACCCACATTGCAGAAATAGGGACAGTCGGAAGGCGGAGGCGAAAGCCTCCGCCTTTGAATTAGGGACGCCTCCCGCGCCTGCAAACAAAAATGAGCCACAAACCCCGTCCCCAAGTTTCCTCCGTCCCCGCACCAGCCCCCGCCCCTCGTCCCAAACTTTGACATCCCCCCCGCGCCTTGCTATAATTTACAGGATTGCAGAAATAAAGCAGAAAACCAAATCAAACAAACCAATCGGAGAACATATACACATGGCAGCAAAACTGAAAAAACAGGAGAAAAAAAGAGAAAACCCGGGAAAGGAGACGATGACCATCTTCCTGCAATACGTTACAGTATTGCTCACATGCCTCATCGTCACCATCCTGCCTCTGGCCCTGAAAGACGGCTACTACCAGATCGGCGACTTCAAATTTAAGGTCTACCAATACATCATGACAGGCGGCATGGTCGTTATTGGCCTATTGCTGGTGCTGTATGCCATCTTTGCATTAAAAGACACGGAATGGAAAAAACTCCCGTCTTCCTGCAGCGTAACAGACTACTTCGTCATCGCCTATCTGCTGCTGACCCTGATATCCTACCTGATCAACGCAGAATACAGAAGCGAAAACCTCATGGGATATCCCGGCTGGTACATGGGCCTGTTTGCCCAGCTGACCTTCGGATTCCTCTACTTCGTAGTCTCCAGATTCGGAAAAGATTACAAGATCACCCTGGCGCTCTTTGCAGCGGCAGCCCTGCTGACCTACATCTTTGCTATCCTGCACCGGATGCTCATTGATCCCTTGCACACCTACGATGGCATCGATCCCTATTACTACAACTTTCTGTCCACTTTAGGACAGTCTTCCTGGTATTCGGGATTTTTGTGCAGCTTCCTGCCCTTTGCCATGGGACTGTATATGGTTTCGAAAAACCGCACCCTCCACATTCTCAGCGGGATCTTCACCATGACAGGCTTCATCAGCCTGGTTTCCCAGAACTCAGACAGCGCCTACTTTGCTATGGCAGGAACCTTCATGCTGCTGCTCTTTATCGCAGTCAGAGAAGCCATTTGGATCAGGCGGCTTTGCGAGCTGGCTTTTGGAATCTTTGCGGGCGGAAAAATCATGCGGCTGCTGCTTGTGATCAGCCCCAATGAATACCTGTTCACCGGCGAGCAGACGAAACTGGATCAGATCAGCTACTTCATCATTTTCGATCAAAAAAGCTGGATCATGGTCGTACTGTTAGCTCTATTATGGATACCGTTCTTTATGATGGAAAAAAAGAACACCTATAAAGAACGCCCCCTGCGGATCATTCGAAATGTGATTTACGGACTGTTCCTTATTTGCGTACTGGCTGCGGCCATGATCCTGTATTTGGGAGCGAAAGGAAAGTTTTCCGAGCAAACCCTTTACGCGTTCTCCAAAATGCCCTATTTGGTCTGGCATAACGCCTGGGGAAACGGCAGAGGCTTTACCTGGTCCATGACATGGACCATGATACGGGAATTCTCCCCGCTCAAGCTCCTGCTTGGCGTGGGACCGGACGGATATGCCAACTACGGGCTTGCATGCTATGGCGAAACTATCCGCGCAGCCTGGGGCAACAACGTACTGACCAACGCCCACAACGAATGGTTGAATATGATCATCAACGGAGGCCTGATGGGAGGGGCAGCTTACCTTGGCATCTTCCTCAGTTCCATGATCCGGTATGTGAAAAACAGCAGGCAGGAAGCCTTTACCATTGCCTTTGCAGCCTGCATTGCATCCTATGTGTTCCATAACGTGTTCTGCTATCAGGAAGTGCTGTGTACACCGTTCCTGTTTCTGCTGATGGGAATCGGAGAATATTGCCTGAGAGAACAAAGAAAAACAGAGTCATAGAGACAGCTGAAAGGCGGAGGTGAAAGCCTCCGCCTTTGATTTTAGCCCGTAAACCGCGCCTGCAAACAAAATGACCCACAAACCCCGTCCCCAAGGGGTCGTTCGGGCTCACAAAACCCTTGACGCCTCGCCGCCCGAATGATACATTACAATCAAAGCATACGGGCTAACCGATTAAAATTCTAACATTCAGGAACTATTCTAACAATTCAAAGGATTTCCCCATGCTTTTATCCCAAACATTTAAAAAGCAGGAGGAAATCGAGTAAAGCGACATGCCTCCAGCAAAACAACTGTATAAGGAGGTATGCAATGAAAGAACCAAACGTAGTCAGAAACCAGCGGGATACAGTGTTCCGCATGTTGTTCAAAGAAAAGAAAGAGCTTCTGACTCTTTACAATGCGGTGGCAGGAAAAAGCTATACGGATGAAAACGAACTATCCATCAAGACCCTGGAAAACGCCGTTTTCCTGACATATAAAAACGATCTGGCGTTTCTGATCCGAACAGACCTGTATCTGTACGAACAGCAATCCACAGTGAATCCGAACATGCCGCTGCGGTTTTTGCAGTACATATCGGAGATTCTGGAAAAAGAATATATCACGGAAAAAGTCTATTCGAAAAAACGCATCAGGATCCCGGCGCCATCCTTTGTGATTTTCTATAACGGAGACGATGAGCAGCCGGAACGGAAGATCATGCGACTGTCGGATTCCTTTGAAGGGATCGAGAAATCCGGAGCGGAAAAAACCGGAGATACAGAAACGCAAGACGCATCCGAAGGAAGATGCAAAACAGCACAGGAAGAAAAAACAGAAAAGACAGCCGATGAAGGGAAAGAATATAAAAGAAATGCGATCCATCTGGAACTTGTCGCTGTCCAGCTGAACATTAACCCGGGCTATAACGAAGAGCTGAAGAAGAACTGCCCGACGCTCATGGGGTATGTGCAATACTGGGAAAAGATCCGGACGAAGATCAAAGCGGGCAAGAAGATGGATGAAGCCGTCACAGAGGCGGTGGATGAATGCATAAAGGAAGGGATACTACCGTTGTTTTTCAAGCGAAACAAAGCGGAGGTGATGAAGATGAGCATTTATGAATTTGACCAGAAAGAATACGAAAAGGCGATCCGACAGGATGGATATGAAGAGGGAATAGAGCGGGGGATAGAACGAGGAATCGAACAGGGAATAGAGCGGGGGATAGAACAGGGAATAGAACAAGGCGAGACCAATATAAACAGGCTGTACGGTTGGCTGTTTGCTCAAAACCGAACAGAAGACGTCAAAAGAGCAACGCACGATACAGAGTACCAAAAGAACCTGTTTGCGGAGATGGCAGCTCAAAGTGCGAGGTGACCAAAATGAGTATTTACGAATTTGATCAAAACGAGTATGAAAAAGTGATTCGGCAGGATGGGATCGAAGAAGGCTATGAGCAGGGCATCGCACAGGGCATGGAACAGGGCGCGCGTGAAGCAAAACGCGCAATGTACCAAAGATGCTTATCCCGCGGTATGAGCGATGACGAAGCTCGTGAACTCTCCGATTACTGTGGAAAAGGTCCCGTATTGCAGGTATGAAATAAGAACAGAGCAGAATTAAAGCAAAAATAAAAGTAAACGTTCAGAAAGCCGGAAGCTAAGCCTCCGGCTTTTAAATTTGACTTTTTACGGCTCGAAACTGACGTGAAGCAGAGGGAATGAAGCATATCCGGCTACAGTGGTTTTTGACACTCATAACAGATACGTGCTATAATCACTCTGTATGCGTATGGAAAAAGCAAAAAAGATAATCGTATCTGCCAATAAGTGCAGTGACAAGAATGGACGGAAGGATCAATGAGATCTTATTCAATATACGGCCGGAAAATGGGAAATGGAGATTGCGGAAGATGCAAGTTATCAAATACGTATTTCAACCTCATGGAGATGACAGAGGCCAGTTAATTGCCTTAGAGCAGTTTAAAGATATTCCGTTTCAGATCAAGCGTGTTTATTACATGTATGATACAGCGGAAGGAGTCGTCAGAGGACATCATGCACATAAATCGTTGCAGCAGATTTTGATCTGCATTCATGGAAGTTGCAAGATCAGATTAGATAATGGGAAAGAGCAGAAAGTTGTTCCCTTGGAAAAACCCTATGAAGGACTTTACGTTTCAAATGCAATGTGGAGAGAAATGTTTGATTTCTCTTCTGATGCAGTATTGATGGTGCTGGCATCGGAAATCTATGATGAAGCCGATTATATCAGGGACTATGACGAGTTTTTGCAATATGTAAAGGAAAACAAGTTTACTGAGAAACCGGAGAAATAAGTACGCGCGGAGAGCGAACGATGGAAAAAGAAAATATGAAGGTGTGCTTGGTAGGGTCCTCCGGAGGACACCTGATGCACTTATATATGCTAAAACCCTTTTGGGAAGACAAAGAAAGATTTTGGGTGACCTTTGATAAAGAGGATGCAAGATCGCTCCTTGAAAACGAGAAAATGATCTCTTGCTACTACCCATCTAACCGGAGCCTGAAGGGGCTTTTGATCAACACGCGTCTTGCGTGGAAAGTGATCCGAAAAGAAAGACCGGATTTGATCATTTCTACCGGCGCAGCGGTTGCAGTTCCCTTTTTCTATGTAGGAAAGCTGTTTGGAGCAAAAACGATATATCTGGAAGTGTTTGACAGAATCGATCATTCCACGATGTCTGGTAAGATGGTATATCCGGTGGCAGATCGTTTTATAGTGCAATGGGAAGAAATGAAGAAGATCTATCATAAGGCTATCAATTTGGGTAGCATATTCTAGTAGGAGACGGCTATGATCTTTGTAACGGTAGGCACACATGAGCAGCAGTTTGACCGTTTGGTGGAATATATGGACAAACTTGCTCTGGATGAAGAAATAAATGAAGAAATCATCATACAGACGGGATACAGCGAATACGAACCGGAAAATTGTGCTTTCAAAAAGATGTACAGTGCGACGGAAATGAAAGAGTTGGTAAAAAAAGCAAGAATTGTGATCACGCATGGTGGTCCTTCCAGCTTTATGTCTGTTCTTTCGGAAGGAAAAGTTCCTATAGTTGTTCCGCGTATGGAAAAATATAAGGAGCATGTGAACGATCATCAGTTACGGTTCTGCAAAACTGTGAAAGAGCGTTATAACAGTATTATTCTAGTTGATGATATAACAAAACTGAAGAATATAATCTTATTGTATGATGAGCATACGAAAAATCTTTCAAATACAACAACCAACCATAACGAACTGTTCTGTAAGCGCTTTTCGGAAGTTGTGGAGGGCTTGTTCTCATGAGTTCCTTTTCAAAAAGCGCAGAGATGGTGTCATTGATCGTCCCACTATATAACGGGAAGAAGTATATTTCCAATGTAATAGAAATGGTGCGAAAAAATAAAGAATATCTTCGAGAGAACGATAGTTTACTTGATGTAGAGCTTGTGTTTGTAAATGACAGTCCATGGGATGAGATTACAAAAGAGGAGCCTCACGATATTACTATCAAGTGGCTTGATAACGATTCAAATGTAGGGATTCATCAAAGCAGGATTAACGGAATAAAAGCTGCTGAAGGAGAACGGGTAGTTTTCCTTGATCAGGATGATGAAATTGAGCCGAATTATGTTTATTCGCAATATAAGAACCTGGGAGATGGTTTTGCTGTTATCTGTAACGGAATAAAGGAAGGAAAAAGGGGCTCCGGGATCATATATAAGGATAATCTGAAAGCCTCTTTGATCAACAAACAGACAATATATCTTCTGGCGGCCAATCAGATTGTATCACCGGGACAGTGCATGATACGCAAAAGTGAGATTCCGGAGGAATGGCTGAAGTATCCGATGCATAAGAACGGATCAGATGATCTATATCTTTGGTTGCTGCTTTTGGCAAGAGGGAAACGTTTTATATACAATCAGGAATGCTTGTATCATCATGTTGATGTGGGAGACAATCCATCCAACGACCTTAGAAAAATGTGCGAATCGGATGCGGAAATGTGCCGGATCCTCAGAAATACGGGATCGATTCCCGAAACGATGATCAAAAAAAGAGAAAGACTGATTGAATATATACAGAAGGCAGGCTTCAAAAGCAGAGGGAATATGGCACTGAATCTGCAATATCCCGATGTGGCCATTTTGAAGTTATTTGCTTATTATATCTGAAGGAGAACAGAATTAATGCGTGTACTGACTTTGAAAAGCATGATGACGGGGATTTTGCAAAAAAAAGTAAGACTGATCTGCGTCATGCTGTGTAGCTTGTGCCTTTTTGGGCTCATCGGACTAAAAGAAGTGAAACAAAAGCAGGTTGTCATGGACGAAGCCTATCAGCTCTATCAGCAAAAGCTGGAAAACTATAATGCAAAGCTTGCAGAATATGATACAACAAAGGCAATGCTCGAGCAGAATCTGGTGACCGCTGAGGCGCAGTACAACAATCAGAAAGAATATTGCGATAACTCCATCTATATGCGGCTCGACAGCAGCGCTATTCAGGTGGCTGAGATGCAGTTTATGGTAAAAATGGATGAGGTGGAGGATCCGCAGGAGAAAGTTGCCAGGATTGGATACGTAGGATCTAACTATGCAAATTACATCACGAGTGGAGATTTTCGAAAGAAGGTCTGCGAACAAATGCCTGAGCTTAAGGAAGAGTATTTAAAAGAAATCGTATCCAGTTGGGTTTCCGGAAATCTGGTCATTGTCAATATTTCGCATTTTGATAGGGACGTTGTCGAAAAAATCCGGGACGTAGCAAAAGAGGTCATTAAAAAGGAAACCTCTGATATCGAGAAAAATCAGGGAAGACATGAACTGATTCTGATCAACGATCAGATTGTGACCAGAGTAGATTCCGGTATTCTCAATACGCAGGGAAATTCCTTGAACGCCCTACGCAATTTCGCAACAGCGGCCAATGATATCAAGAAAAACATGCTGACGCAGGACATTGATAAGGTTACCTATGCTGAAGAAAAGCAACCGGATGTGGTTTATCCTTTCGGGAAAAAGGGAAAGATTGCCGTCCTGATCAAAGACTTGGTATTTGGCGGCATTTTAGGGGTAGTACTACTGGCGTTTATGGAATTGTGTGCTGTTGTATTCGGTAAAAAAATCCGCTCCATGGATTATTTTACTGCGCTGGACATTCCGGTCTTTGAAAAAGTGATCAAAGCTACCGGAAATGATGAAGAGAGCAAAAAGCTGATTACGGATATCATCTTATCCGCTAAAAGCAATAATGCTCAAAATATCTATTTCGAGTCGGTCAGTCCAGTTGAAGACCAAAAGACAGAGGAAGCTTATCAGAGTTTTCTTTCCGGGACAGGCGAAAGGCTGCAAAAAGAGGGCGGCATTACCGTTTCCTGCGGCAGAGTGTCCGGCGGGGAGGATGAAAGTCTTCACCGGATGGCGGAATCGGATCAGATCGTTTTGTGGGTGAATAAGAATGTGACCCGGTATGCTGATCTGGAAAATGTATTTGCTTACATCAAACGATATCATTGTAAAGTAATGCAGGTTGTTGAGTGGAGAGTGTAACATGGCGCAGGAATTCAGGAAAGCATGGTTTCCGGCTAAGAAATCAGCAAGGGACCTGACCGTTAATGAAATCATGATGCTTTTGTTCGGGATCCTTGGAACCATGCCGATCATAGTGATCAGGGGCAATACCCTCTTTATGTATCTTTTTATGCTGATGATCGCTCTCGGTGGTGCATATGCTCTGGTGGAATACAAAAGTTTTGAGATCCGTCGCGTCTCTCTCTGGCCTCTTGCCATAGCCATCAGCGGTTCGGTTGGTGCCATGCTGTGTATGACAGGCTCATTGCCGTTTGTATTTCGGGACGGAGAGGGCATGCGTATCGTATGGGAGATACTGTATGCCGTTTTTTTTGTGCTGCTTTGCACCATGCAGGGCAGGGAGCAGGTGCGCTATTATATCAAAGGGGTGTATATCGCTTCTGTGATCCAGGCTTTTTACTGCCTTGCGCAGCTGGCATATTTTGAACTGACGAAAAGCACGCTGAATCACCTCATTTTTGAACGGTTCTTGGGCATGCAAAGCAATTTTGGATTTGATGCGGGGAAAATGGATAACGGAAGGGTCATGCTCAGCGGGTTTTGCTGGCATCCGGCCAACCTGGCACCGCTTTTGACCATCGGTTATTTGTGCTCTGATTCCTGGGTGCTTAAGCTGATCTTTGTGCTGGTCGGAAGCATTTGCGGAAACAGGACCACGCTTTTGGGCCTGGGGATCTGCGTTTTGGGAGAGGGCATCTGGTATCTGAAAACAAAGGGATTTCAAATCAGGTTTAATGTCTGGACCGCCAGACTGTCTCTTTTTGGGATTTTGGCAGCGGCAGCCTATTTTGTGCTCATGGATCGTTCTCTGATCCGGAAAGTGTCAGACATGATATCCTTTTATATCGAAAAAACGGACTATACCCATAATCTCTCGACCGGCGCGCACCTCGATTATTGGTTTACGGTGCCAAAAGGATTTCGCGAAGTGGGGCCCTTGCAGTTTCTTTTCGGCCTCGGACCGGAATGCTCGGGCTATATCGGTACAAAAATACTTAACATGTACCCGGATCAGAAATGGGTGTTGGAATGTGATTATATCAATATTCTCTGGAGCTACGGCCTCCTGGGACTTATCCTGCGATATACCTGGTATATACGGGAAAGCATCAAATCGCAAAAGAAAAATTCAGCCCACTGGGTGTTTGTTGCAGCCATTGGCATCATGGGAATATTCTATAACGTTATGTTCAACTGGGTGATCATTTTTATTTATGCGGTGATCATACTGAATATGGATACGGATACAAGTAAGGAAGTAAGTACGGAATCCGTACAGGTGGTTTAGAAATGCCGGAAGATGTTAAAAAAGCAGAAGTGTTGCTGTCTTATTACAACGGCTCCAAATATATCAAAGAGCAGATCAGCAGTATTGTAAATCAAAGCTGGCCCGGCAAGATCCGGATCATGATCAGGGACGACGGTACGCCGGAAGATGCGACGGGCTTTCAATTGGATAATTGGATCTCAGCTCAGGACTTTGGAGATAATCGGGAAGTTGTCTATGTAAAAGGCGAAAACCTTGGTCCGCAGAGAAGCTTCTTGAAGCTGATAGAGGACTCGGGAGAGGCAGACTATTATTTCTTCAGTGATCAGGATGATCACTGGATGCCGGAGAAGGTCGAAAGATGCATTGCAAGGCTTGAGGGTAAAAACCAGCCGGCGCTGTATTGTAGCAACTATTCCATAACCGATACAGATCTAAAGGTGGAAGAGAAAAAAGCGGTCAGCCCAGATGATAAGACCTTTCATTTTCTTCGGGCAGTCTTTTTCAATACGTTTCCCGGCTGCACCATGGGATTTAACAGAGGAATATTAGATAACATACGAAAGCTTAATCTGAGCGACTGCATGATGCATGACAGCGTAGCTTTTGCGGTGGCCATCGCAACGGGAGAGGTTTGTTATGACGATGAACCCATGATCATGCATCGCATTCACGAAAGCAATGTGATCGGACTGGGATATCGTAAGAGTTCGCTCCGGCAATGGATTCAGGATAAAACAGCCATTCTGAAAGAAAAAGAACGATATAAGCTGTCTGCATTTGCAGAGGAGCTTAGTAAGCTCCCGCTCAAAGCAGAGTGGGAATCGGATGTTAAGACTTTGGCAGAGTATAACGGAAGCTTTCGAAAACGGATGAAGCTGCTGCTTCATTCAGATCTTAAGAGGACGCCGGACAGATGGAGCCTTTCTGTCTGGTGCCGGATTCTGTTTGGACTTTATTGATGAGTGATAAAAAGATGCAATATAAACTGACAGTATTGGTGTGCACTTACAACCCGGTATGGGAGAAACTGAAACGAACGCTGCTTTCGATCCTGAAGCAAAGTTACGAGGACTACGAGATCATTGTAACGGACGACGGATCGAAGGAGAACTGCTTCGAAGAAGCAAAACAGCTATTTGATTCTGCCGGATTTGCAGATTATCAGCTGACCTGTCTGGAGCAAAACGGTGGAACGGTAAAAAATATAAAAAACGGCCTGGCACATGCAAAAGGAGAGTATGTAAAGTGCATATCTCCCGGAGACAACCTGTTTGCCGCCGATACCTTGGAATGCTGGATGGAATATATAGAAAGCCGCCGGGCAGATGTCTGCTTCGGCAATGCGGTATATTACCGCAAAGAAGGCGAGGATCTGCAGTGCATCGGGGAAACAAAGTATCCGGTGAATGGAAAGATTTACGACAGGCCCATGACGGAGAAAAAGTTCCGTCAGATGCTCTTGAACTATATTTGCTTAAAGGACACGCCTAACGGAGCGGTTTTTATCGTGAAAACAGATCTCTTCAGGCAGTATTTAGACCGCCTGCCCGCAGAGGTGAAATACGCAGAGGACAATGCCTACAGGCTGATGGTTGCAGACCGGGGAGACTTCTGCTACTACGATCGAAATGTGATCTGGTATGAATTTGGAACGGGAATCTCCACGTCGGACAAAGAGAACAAGTGGGCAAAAATCATTGAGGCAGAGGTTAACGCTACGCTTTCAAAGATGCCGAAATGCCTTGGTGACACCGGTTTTGAGAAGCGGATGAAGCGACTTATACATGGAGGCAATGCATATTCCGCTTTGAAATATTTTATACTGCCGGAACTGATCGGATGGAAGATCCGGAAGATGTGCTGCAAGACCTGCACAGATACAGGATATTCCATTGAAGATTATAATTGGGAGGAAAGGGATTGATATGAGAGTACCTTTCGTAAGCTTTTTACCATTGGAAAAAGAATTAGACAGCCAGCTTCATGCTGCATTTGAAAGGGTTTTGTCAGCAAGCTGGTATATTGAAGGAAAAGAAGATCAGGCATTTGAAGAAGAATTTGCAAAGTACATCGGAACCGGTTTTTGCTGCGGCTGCGGAAACGGATTGGATGCTTTGATGCTGGCGCTGAAGGCATTGGGGATTGGAGAAGGAGACGAAGTGATCGTTCCGGCGAATACTTATATTGCAACGGCTCTGGCGGTATCATACGTAGGGGCAAAACCGGTGCTGGTTGATCCCCGCCTCGATACCTGCAATATTGATGTTACCAGAATCGAAGAGGCTATCACAGACAAAACCAAAGCCGTCATGCCGGTGCATTTGTATGGTCAGGCATGCGAGATGGATGCGATTCTGGAAATCGCAAAAAAACATGATCTTTTGATCATTGAGGACTGCGCCCAGGCCCACGGTGCGACCTACAAAGGCGTTAAAGTGGGCAGTTTCGGAGATGCGGCAGGCTTTAGTTTCTATCCCGGTAAGAATCTGGGAGCGCTGGGAGATGCCGGCGCCACCGTAAGTAATGATGAAAAGCTGATCGAAAAGGTCAGAGCACTTGGAAACTACGGTTCAGATTATAAATATCACCATATTTACAAGGGAAATAATTCCCGATTGGATGAAATTCAGGCAGCTTTCCTTCGGGCCAAGCTTCCGCTAATGGAAAAGGTAAATGAGGACCGCAGAAGGGTCGCCGGGCGATATATGGAGGGAATCAAAAACCCGCTGATCCAGCTTCCCGTTGTGATTCCGGAAGCAGTGCCGGTTTGGCATATTTTCGGCGTACGCTGCGAAAGAAGAGACGAATTGGAACGTTTCTTGACCGGGCAGGAGATCGGGGTGAACAAACATTATCCGATTCCTATCCATTTGCAGGAATGCTACGCAGATCTGGGTTACAAGGAAGGTGACTTCCCGGCAGCAGAGGAAATCTCAAGCACGGAGCTTAGCCTGCCCATGTACTATGGAATGACGGATGATGAGATTGACTATGTCATCGATAAGATCAATCAGTTTCAATAGGGGAAGAAAGGTGCTTCTTCATGAAAAAGGAAAGGCAGTCTAATATAGAGCTTTTGCGGATCCTCACCATTATGGGGATCATAGTATTGCACTATAACAACCCCATTATTGGCGGCGGTATTAAATTCGCCAAAGAAGGCGGATTGAATTTTTACGTGCTGTATTTTTTGGAATCGGTATTTATAAACGGTGTCAATGTATTTGTGATGATCTCCGCACTGTTTCTCTCCAAAACAAGACGCAGAAAGATCTACAAACCCATTGAACTGGTGGTTCAGGTAAGCCTGTTTGCCATGATCACTTATATCATACAGGCACTGCTGGTGGGATGGACTATTACACCCCGGACCATATTGAGCAGCCTGATTCCGCTGAACTACTTTGTGATCCTTTACAGTACCTTATATCTGATCTCGCCCTATATCAACGTTCTGCTGGATCGGATGAGTGATAAAGGATTCAGAAGCATGGTATGGCTTTTGCTGGTGCTGTTTTCCTTCTGGCCTACCCTGATAGATTTCCTGAATGAAGCGCTGCAAAAGCAATGGAACTCCCTTTGCACCGTTGCACCCGGAGGAAGTCAATGGGGCTACTCCATCGTGAATTTCGTACTGTTGTACGTTCTTGGTGCCTATATGGAGCGGGGGCTGTTTTGCGCAGGAAAATGGAAGAGCGGCACGGTTTTCTCTTTGTGGATGGCCTGCGTTTTTGTGCTGGTGATCTGGGCAAGGATCAATGACAAAACCGGTTATCTGTCTGAGCGGTCAGCATGGGAGTATTGTAATCCGGTTGTGATCTTTTCCGGTATGCTGATCATTGAACTGTTCCGAAGATGGGATATCGGCTGCGAAAAATGGATCAATTCCATTGCATCTGCGGCGTTTTCGGTGTTCTTGTTTCACGGAATCTTTATCCAGTATCTGCGGATTGAGAGCTTCGTAAACAGAAACCTGTTTGTGATGCTGGCGCACATTGCCTGCTCAGTTGTGCTGATATACGGGGCTTCTTTTGCGGTGCATGTGACATATCACGCAGTTATGAATCCGATATGGAAAGTGATAGAAAAAAGAATCCCTTTGCCGGATATTGATCCGGAGGTAAAAGCTGTTGAATAAACTGAAGCTATTTATTGAAAATTTCCTGGTATACGGTCTGGGAGGGATCGTCAGCAAGATCGTTCCTTTTGTGATGCTACCCATCATAACCTGGATCATGCCTGATAAGGGCTATTTTGGTATCAGCGATCTGTCAAATACCGTTGTGCAGTTCGGAAGTGCCATCGCCATTATGGGCATGTACGATGCCATGTATCGCATGTTCTTTGAAAAAGAGGATGGAGATTACAAGAAGCGTGTCTGCAGTACGGCGATGCTTTTTACGGCGGTTTCATCCGTAGTCGTATTTTTGATCATGATCCTGTGTAAAAACGTGATCGCGCAGCGGTTCTTCAGCGATCGAAAGTATGCCTATGTGGTATACATTTCCGCCATGGCAACTCTTGTGGGAGCCACCAATGCGATCATTTCGGCGCCCACCCGAATGGAGAATAAGAGAAAAGTATTCCTAGTGACCAATGCCGTGGGACCGTTTTTATCCTACGGGATCGCCATTCCCATGTTGCTGAGGGGGCATTATATAATCGCTCTTCCGCTGGCAGCGGTGCTTTCCGGTATTACCCTGGAGATCGCATTCGGATGGATGAACAGAAAGTGGTTTACGCTTAAGGGATTCGACAAGACGCTGCTAAAGCCACTTCTTGCCATTGCATTGCCGCTGACCCCCAATTTCCTGATCTACTGGGTGTTTAACTCCTGCGATAAGGTGATGATCACCAACATTCTCGGGATTGGCGATGCCGGTGTATATTCCGTGGGATCCAAGCTGGGACATGCCAGCCAGCTGATCTACATGGCATTTGCGGGAGGATGGCAGTTTTTCGCGTTTTCTACC
>JAIKWF010000021.1 GCA_024685005.1 Lachnospiraceae bacterium | reverse complement strand
GTCGGAGAGCTATGAGCACTTAGTGATCGTTTTTTGATCACTTACGTGCGAAGTTTCAAAACCCAACGGCCCCGTGGTCAAGAGGTTAAGACATCGCCCTTTCACGGCGGTAACACGGGTTCAATTCCCGTCGGGGTCACTATGAGAGTTTTAAAGACCGATATCAAATGCTGATATCGGTCTTTTCTGTTGTTTATCTGATTGTTCCCGCGAACCTGATGACCGCGATGATCCCGATGGCAACAGGCAGGATCCACATCAGGACAGTGACGGCGTTTGTAAAGACCGCGAGTTTTCCGGTAAAAGGATTGGTGACCGGGATCTGATCGCCTAAAATCATCTGATGGAACTCGGCCCGGATCTGCTCTTCGGAAAGCTGTAGCGTTCCTTCACGGCACTGCTCGGACCACTGCTCGAGTTTCCCGTGATAGTCTTCATAGCGCAGAAGAAGGCTCTGGCATTTTCTGCGCTCGTCTTCGTAAGTGCTGATCTCCCATTTTTTCATAAGCTCGATATACCGCTCGGAATGCAGGTTCAGCTGGTACAGGACAAATCCGTGCACGGCTCTGTAGATCAGAACAGGTGACAGGAAGATCAGTGCCAAAAGCGATACCACATAGGGAACAGTCGCTATGAGGTGGAGCGGTATTGAGGGGAGCTGGAGGAGGCCGAAAGAGACGGCATAAATGCTAAGGATCACCAGGAAAAACAGTGCGTTCATTCTGCATTCATCCGACAGCAGGGACAGTCGTTTGTTCACGCTTTCCAGCTGCGAACGGATCTTGTATTCTTCGAACTTGACTTTTTCAAGCTGGTCCTGAATATAGTATTCGCGTTTATCCTGATACAATCCCGCTAAGAATCCTGCCATTTCGCGCCCCCTGTCAGATCAATAGTTGTCTGCCTTTAACTCAAAGTAACTCTGCGGATGGTTGCATACGGGACATACCTCGGGAGCCTTGGGTCCAACATGGATATGACCGCAATTGGAGCATTGCCAGATGCAGTCGCCGTCTCTGGAAAATACCAGATCTCCTTCAATGTTGGCAAGGAGTTTGCGGTAGCGTTCTTCGTGCTCTTTTTCAATTGCTGCAACGCCTTCAAATAGAGCTGCGATGTCATCAAAGCCTTCTTCTCTGGCATCTTTGGCAAATTGCGCATACATATCGGTCCATTCGAAATTCTCGCCGTCCGCAGCTGCTTTCAGATTATCAATGGTAGAGCCGATGGCACCGTCATCCTGCAAGAGCTTGAACCAGATTTTTGCATGTTCTTTTTCGTTCGCAGCAGTTTCTTCGAAGATCTTTGAAATCTGAACATAGCCGTCTTTTTTTGCTTTGGAAGCATAGTAGCTGTATTTGTTTCTGGCCATGGATTCTCCGGCGAATGCTTCCTTCAGATTTGCCTCGGTTTTTGTACCTTTCAGTTTTTCCATCATAATTCTCCTTTCTGCACTGTTGTATTGCGATCATACGGTAACAATAAAGCTGCCCGGAACTTTTCATGTTTCATTTTAGCAAATCCCGTAGACGGAAACAAGAAAAACCTCTGTCTCATTTCGGGACAGAGGTTTTGGCCTATAGCAGGATTTCATTCTGCATTGGCAGTTGCGATCACATCGATTCCGGTGCCGGCAACATTGGCAAGTACCACATCTCCGATCTTTACGGGAGCTTTTGCGGTAACATTCTTCAGCGCTTCTACGCAGGCATCGATGCTGCCCTTTGGTATCGGTTCTGCTGTTTTTACGGATACCACAGGCTTGTCGCTGCCGGATACGTATACATTGGAGGTTACGATCCTGACAGGGGCAGTTACTTCATTGCGGGCATAGGTTTCGCCCCGGGGACATTTGTTGCCGGATACTTCCGTGACCTGTCCGTCCTTCACGGTGACATTTACGATGCAGCCTGCCGGACAGTTGATGCAGGGTAGGACAAAGGTTTTGCTGCCGTCTGCATTTTCTATGGTCTCATTGGGATTGACACCGTTTCTGGTTGCGTTGCGTGCTGCAAACTTTTTCATAAGGGCTGTATCCGGGTCAAGATCGTGGGTCAGGCCGGGATCTGATGCAGCAAAGCCTTTGATGTAATCGGCGGCGTGTTTGCCGGCTTCTACGGCCTCCTCGGACACATGATCTACCAGGTCGTGCACATGCAAAACATTTCCGCAGGCGAATACGCCGGGACAGCTGGTTTGCAGATCGTCATCCACCACGGCTCCTCTGGTGGCGGGAGACATTGCAAGGCCCATGTTTCGGGACAGCTCGTTTTCCGGGATCAGACCTACGGAAAGGAGCAGGGTATCGCAGGAGATTTCCTGTTCCGTGCCGGGAATGGGCCGGAAGTTTTCATCAACCTTGGCGATGACCACGCCTTCCACTCTGGTTTTTCCTTTGATCTCAACAACGGTATGGCTCAGTAAAAGAGGAATGCCGAAGTCATCGAGACATTGTACGATGTTTCGTTTCAATCCGCCGGAATAGGGCATGATCTCAGCTACCAGTTTTACCTTGGCGCCTTCTAATGTCATACGTCTTGCCATGATCAGGCCGATATCACCGGATCCTAAGATCACAACTTCCCGTCCCGGCATGAAGCCGTCGATATTTACAAATTTCTGCGCCGTACCGGCGGAATAGATCCCGGCAGGCCGGTATCCGGGAATGTTTAAAGCACCTCTTGGTTTTTCCCGGCAACCCATGGAAAGGATCACGGATTTCGTTTTTAAAAGCTGCATACCGTACTCTGTACTCGTGGCAGTCACGACCTTGATGACTGTTCCGTTTTCTTCCACAGGCTCAATATTCATGACCATGGTTTCAAGCTGGTAAGGGATCTTTTCTGTAAGCACCATTTGGATATAGCGTGCAGCGTACTCCGGTCCCGTCAGCTCCTCATTAAAGGTGTGCAGACCGAATCCGTTATGGATACACTGGTTCAGGATACCGCCGAGTTCTTTATCTCTCTCCAGGATCAAAACATCAGTGATACCGTTTTCTTTTAAGGAAAGGGCGGCTGCCAGTCCGGCAGGACCTCCGCCGACAATGATTGCGTCATAGATTTTATTCTGCATGATCTTGTCCCTCCTGCTGTTTGATCTTCCCTGTCAGGATCTCAGAACCACGGCCTTTCTTTGTGATCTTATCCATGGGGATTCCCAGTTCGCGGCTAAGAATTTCCATTACCTTCGGGTAGCAGAATCCTCCCTGGCAGCGTCCCATGTTGGCACCGGTACGCCTTTTTACGCCATCCAGTGTCCTTGCACCCAGCGGACGTCTTATGGTCTCAAGGATCTCGCCCTCTGAGATGGAAGCGCAGCGGCAGATGATATTGCCGTAGGCCGGATCTTTTGCAATGAGCTGCTGCTGCTTTTCAACAGGAAGCAGTTTCATATAGGAAAAAGGCTCCAGCGTAGGTACAAAGTCCGGATTTTCCTCGGGACTGAGTTTTTCTTTGATGATGTCTGCAACCATCACGCCGATGGCGGGAGAGGCTGTAAGCCCGGGAGATTCGATGGCGGCGGCATCGATAAAATTCGGTGCGCCTTCTATTTCTCCGATGACAAAATCTCCTTTATCTCCGTGGGGACGAAGACCGGCAAAGGAAGTGATGACTTCCCGCATGGGCAGATCTTTCACAGCGGAAGCTCCGGGTCTGTTTACCGTATCCAGACCTTCCTTTGTGGTAAAGTTTCCTTCTTTATCCTCCAGATCCGTAGCCGTGGGACCTACCAGCAGATTGCCGTGGATGGTGGGGGATACCAGAATGCCTTTTCCCATGGCAGAAGGCATACGGAAAATGGTTCTTCCCACATGTTTGCCGGCGGTAACATCCAGCAGGCAGTATTCACCTTTTCGCGGTGTAATGGTCAGCTTGTCATCCGTCATCATGTTATGGAAGATGTCTGCGTAGACGCCGGCGGCGTTTACGATGCAGGTGGCTGTATAGGAAACGGTGTGGTCTTTTGCCTCGTCAAATTCATCTTTTTGCATGGCATCGATCCGGTAGCCATCCTCTTCACGGGTGATGTTTGTTACTTCCGTCAGAAGATGAAACTTTACGCCGTTTACGCAGGCGGATTCCGCCATGGCGTTGGTCAGGCGGAAGGGGCATATGATACCGCCTGTGGGAGCAAACAGTGCGCCCTTTGTATCATCCGACAGATTGGGCTCCATTTCCAGAGCTTCCTCTCTGGAAAGGATCCGCAGACCCTTTACGCCGTTTTCTTCTCCCCGCTGCTTCAGTTCATTCATGTGGGCAACATCTTCATCCGAGAGTGCAACCACCATGGAACCGTTTCGCATAAAGGGGATGCCCAGATCTTCGGCAAGCTTCGGCATCATTTCAGAACCCTGCACGTTCAGCTTTGCTTTCAGACTGCCGGGCTTGGCATCAAATCCTGCATGTACGATACCGCTGTTGGCTTTGGAGGTTCCTTCTCCCACATCGGAGTTTTTATCAAAGACCGCAATGCGAAGCTGATAGCGGGACAACTCTCTTGCAATGGCGGAGCCGGTTACGCCCGCGCCGATAATGATAACATCATAATCTTTCATATTCTCGTTCTCCTTTGCGGCGTGGCTCATTCATCTTTGGCCCAGTCAAAAGCGCGCTTTACGGCTTTGTTCCATCCGTTTATGCGCTCCTGTCTTTGCTCGGGCGTGATCTGAGAGGTGAAAGTTGCATCGATCTTCCAGTTGGAAAGGACGTCTTCCTTGTTTTTCCAGTATCCTACCGCAAGTCCTGCAAGGTAAGCTGCACCCATGGCGGTGGTCTCCACACAGGCGGGACGCTTTACCGGTGCGCCGGCGATGTCGGCCTGTACCTGCATCAGGAAATTGTTGGCGGATGCGCCGCCGTCCACCTTCAGGGAGGTTAAGGGAATACCGGAATCCGATTCCATGGCTTTGATGACTTCGTCTGCTGAATAAGCTATGGATTCCAGAGTGGCCCGGATGATGTGATATTTATTGACGCCTCTGGTAAGACCGACGATGGCGCCTCTTGCATACTGATCCCAGTGGGGTGCGCCAAGTCCTGTGAAGGCAGGAACCACGTAGCATCCGTTGGTGTCGGGAACTTTTCTTGCCATGTAATCGGAATCGGCAGCCGAGTCGATCAGACGCATTTCATCCCGAAGCCACTGGATGGCAGCTCCTGCTACAAAGATGGATCCTTCCAGAGCGTAGGATACTTTGCCGTCCAGCCCCCAGGCAATTGTGGTAACCAGTCCGTTCTTGGAATAGATCGGCGTTTCCCCGGTGTTCATCAAAAGGAAGCAGCCGGTACCGTAAGTATTCTTGGCTTCCCCTTTTTCAAAGCAGGTCTGCCCGAAGAGGGCTGCCTGCTGATCTCCTGCAGCGCCGGCAATGGGAATGGGGCCGCCGAAGAAAGAATCGTCGGTCATGCCGTAGACCTGACTATTAGGTACCGGCTTGGGAAGCATGCATTTGGGAATGTTCAGTTCCGCTAAGATGTCATCATCCCAGGTCAGCGTGTTGATATTAAAGAGCATGGTGCGGCTGGCATTGGAATAATCCGTCACATGGATCGTACCTTTACTCAGCTTCCAGATCAGCCAGGTTTCGATGGTTCCGAAAAGAAGCTCTCCCTTTTCAGCCCGATCCCTGGCGCCGGGAATGTTTTCCAAAATCCAGCTCAGCTTCGTGGCGGAAAAATAAGCGTCAATGATCAGACCTGTCTTTTGGCGGAAG
>JAIKWF010000020.1 GCA_024685005.1 Lachnospiraceae bacterium | reverse complement strand
ATCACCACCAATCTGTTTCCTTTGAAATGATTGATAAAAGATGCTGCCGGATAAACCGTAAGTGAGGTTCCGCCGATAATGAGCATATCCGCCGATCGCAGGGCGGAAACAGCTCCCGCCACATCATCTTCCGGCAAACCTTCTTCATATAATGTAATATCCGGTCTGATGATCCCGCCGCACTGACATCTGGGAATGGGCTCTTCGGATTCGAAGATGTAATCGGTGGGATAGGTTTTTCCGCAGGAAGAGCAATAGTTGCGGAGCGCACTGCCATGGATCTCAAACACCTTTTTGCTGCCGGCTTTTTGGTGCAGCCCGTCAATGTTCTGGGTCACAACACCGATGAGCTTCCCTGCCTCTTCCAGCTTCGCAAGATATTTGTGCGCATTGTTGGGCTCGATATTTCTGGTATCCATCTTTTGCCTGTGGAACTCAAAGTACACTTTGGGCTCCCGCATCAGACAGCTGTGACTGAGCAGATATTCCGGCTGGTACATATCAAACCGGACATCATGCTGGTTGTAAAGGCCATCCTTGCTTCTGAAATCCGGGATCCCGCTTTCCGTCGACACTCCTGCGCCTCCGAAAAAGACAATGCTGTTGCTTTCGTCGATCATATTCCGGAGTTTTTCGATCTTATCCATCCTAACGCCCTCCTTTTTACGCCGCTTCCGCTTTTTCTTATTTTAATATGCTCTGTCTCTTGTGCTTTTTTTCTTCATACAGCTGTGTATCAGCCTTTTCGAGCACTTCTTCCAGCACCACCGAGCTGTTGCAGGCAAACTCGCAAAATCCCATGCTGACGGAAACATAATACTCTTTATCGCTTTCCGCGTTCATGTATTCCGTTTCCCTTTGCACCGCTTCCCGAATGGCTTCTTCCGTACTGTGCTTTTCATTGGGAATGTAAAATACGCAGAACTCGTCTCCTCCGAAGCGGCTTACAATGCCGTCATATTTCCCGACACTCCTTTTTAAAATGCCGCCAACCATTCGAAGGGCAAAGTCACCATCGTCATGTCCGAATTTATCGTTGATGATCTTCAGATTATTCATATCCGCAAAAATCAGGACGCCGGTTTTTCCTTCATTTTCCGGCTTATCGATCTCTTCTCGTGCGGCAGTCAAAAATCCTCGTCTGTTCAAAAGCTTCGTCAGCTCATCGGATTTTGACATTTCATCCAGCCGGGTATTCGCCTGACGTGTCCTACGAAGACTGTTTCTGAGGAGTCTTTCGTTTTCTTCTTTGTCCTTTAAAAGTTCCGTCGTTTTTATAGCCGCGCTGATCTGATACATACAGGTGGAAACGAATGCGATATTCTCTTCATCTACCTCAAATGCCAGAATTCCGTATTGCTCCACGCCGGAAAACAGCATGGTAGCAACCGCCGTCACCTGTTTTTTCCGGTCTGAAAAAAGATGCAGGAACAGATCATCTACCGGCCGGTTCTGCTCTTCCTTCTTCGGTACAAAGACCTCCCTGTCACGCTGATATGCCTTCAGGATCACATTGCCTGCCAGCTTCGCCCGATCCTTTTCTTTTACGATCAGGTTGGTGGGAAAACGGAACAGATAGGTGCCTTCGAAATCCATATGCATCAGGGTTTCCATCATGGATGTATACATCACATCATCAGAACTGGCATAATTGAGCACATCCCGGGTAAAAGTGGTGGTGACAAAATTGATCATCTCCAGATTACTTCTCATCCGCTCAACATTTTTGTGAGAATGCAGAGCCGCATTATGGAAGATCAGTTGACAGGTTTCGGAAAGGACCCTTCGCCAGTGCTCATCATCATTTTCATTCTTCATCAGATTATAGAGCAGCTCGAACAGAAAAAGGATTTTACTGCTTTTTGTAAAAGGCTCCAGCTTCATCCTGCAAAGTTTCATTCCCACATAAGCCATTCTGTGGGTGGCATTTTCATATGCTTCGGGCTCGCTGTCCAGGCTTTCGGCGGCACTTTCGATCAATTCTTCCAGCAGCTCTCTGATCTCAACGGCTCCTTTTTGATAATCATTTTTATCAAAAATGTAACGATAGATCATTTTCATGGTATCGTCACGTTTCTCTTTATTGCGGATATCCTCCAGAGTGATGGGTAAAAGGGAATAGTCCTTTTTCACACAGCCACAGGACTGCCTTTTTATGAAGGTCGAATTCACCACCACATCCGTTACTTCTTTTCGGAGGATGGATTCCACCGACATAACGGCCTTATATCCCAATCCGGCCGGATCTGCGCGAACAGTAGAAAGATTCGGTTCCGCAATGACGGCGATGGCTGCATCATCAAAGCTGACAACCGCTACATCTTTGCCTACTTTCAGCCCTTTTTCCGCAAAAGCATCATAGGCTCCTACTGCCATAGAATCATTGGCAAAAACCATACCGTCTATATCCGGATGGATGCTCAGAACCCGCAGCACTTCTTCTTTGCTGTATTCGGAAAAATCGCCATGGGCCAGAAGCGTGGGATCAAACTCCATTTCATATTCTTCCAGAACATCCTTATACACCTGAAGGCGTTCTATGGAATCGGAATTGGTCTCCGTTCCCGTCATAAAGGCGATCTTTTTGCAGTGGTGCTCTTCGATCAAATGGCGTACGCCTTCTTCCAGACCGATCCTGTTGTTATAGAACACGCTGGCATACCCTTCGATATGATCCGTGATCAAAATTACAGGCGTACCATCAAACAAACGAAGCAGTTCTTTTTTCTGCTCCACCGTCAAAAACATGCCTATGGTGTTCAGCTCTATCAGGACAGCATCGAATTTGGATCTTGTTGCATAATCAAAGATCGTATTAAACTGATAATCGTATTTCAGAATATTTTTGTCAAAATAGGGCGGATTAAAATACCTGCCGGGAAAAATCACCAGATTACTGTCTGATTCCTTGGCAGCTGACATGGCCCCTTTGCACAGATTACGGGTAAAATAATTTTCAAACCCCGATACCAGCATTGCTATATTACGTCTTTTCATTACTACTGATTCCCCTGCCTTACTTTTTCGGAAATGACTCCTTTGTATATTATAGTACAAAGCCTTCATTTTCGCAAAAAAAAACGTGCAGATCTGAAAGGTGGCAAAAGCCACTTATCTTTGCTATAATCTTTTTGTCACAGGAGGTTTTAAATCATGAATGTAATACTTGCTTCCGCATCTCCCCGCAGAAAAGAACTGCTGGGGCATATTTTTTCGGAATTTACCGTACTGCCGGCGGTAGGCGAAGAAGAGGCTGACTTTTCCACTCCCTCCCAATTCGTCTGTGATCTGGCAGAAAATAAGGCTCTTGAGGTAGCCAGGTCAGCTTTCAGGGCTGAAAAAAATGTTTCCAATGAGCCTCTTACAAACTATGCACCGGAAGATCTGACCCTGATCCTGGGCGCCGATACCATCGTTTTTGCAAATGATCTGGTTCTGGGAAAGCCCGCCGGTCCTAAGGAAGCTTTTGATATGCTTTCTTTGCTGTCAGGGGCTTCTCATAAAGTCTATACAGGGGTTTGTCTTTTGTTTTTGCGTAAAGATGCAGCAGATAAAGAATCAGATCATGACAGGCAGGATAAGTACAGCTTGATCGCATCCCATTCCTTCTGCGAAGAAACCGAGGTCTTCGTAGATCCTCTTACAGACAAGGAAATTGACGATTACATCGCTACCGGCGATCCCCTTGACAAGGCCGGCAGCTACGGTATCCAGGGACCTTTTTGTAAGCACATCAGCGGAATCCGGGGTGACTATTTCAATGTGGTAGGTCTTCCCGTAAGCCGCATCAGCAGGGAACTGAAAAAACTTCAACAAAAAACACCGGTCAATTGACTCGGTGTTTTTTTAGAGGTGCCAGACGGATTTGAACCGCCGATCAGGGAGTTGCAGTCCCACGCCTTACCACTTGGCTATGGCACCAAATATACGATATAAAATAAAAAAGAGTGACCCCGACGGGAATTGAGGTCCCGTAGGGACCGATACGAGCAAAAATCACATTTTTGCGAGTCGAACTCGTTCAATTCCATATGGAATCTATAAAATTTTGAGTGACCCCGACGGGAATTGAACCCGTGTTACCGCCGTGAAAGGGCGATGTCTTAACCTCTTGACCACGGGGCCGTTGGGTTTTGAAACTTCGCACGTAAGTGATCAAAAAACGATCACTAAGTGCTCATAGCTCTCCGAC
>JAIKWF010000077.1 GCA_024685005.1 Lachnospiraceae bacterium | reverse complement strand
GTCAGCGGGGTTGCTGTTCCCCAGGCTATTGAAGAGATCCGGAAAGCGGAAGTTCGTCATAAGACCGTTTGCGAGAAGGACGGAATGAAGGCGGAAGTGGAGAGAATTTTAGGGTTATAAGCACTCCGATTGCTCATGTGGCATTCTTCGCAATCCGCCCTACGGGCTTCTCCGTGCTTCGCACTCCGATTGCTCATGTGGTTTGGAATCCTGCTGCTCGGATAAATCCGATCAGCAGGTACGACATAAATTCAAAAGGGATTCCCTCTGCACAAGTGCAGGGAATCCCTTCCTCATTTCTGTCTACTGTAAATCTATCCTACCGATCAGCGAGATTCTTATATTTCATATCTTCATGGATGGGTTTGTAGGCGGGACGGATGATCTTGCCGTTGTTGGCGAGCTCTTCCATACGGTGCGCGCTCCATCCGGAAATACGGGCGATGGCGAAGAGGGGAGTGAACAGCTGCTCGGGAATACCAAGCATCCTGTAAACAAATCCGGAATAGAAGTCCACATTGATGGAAACGCCCTTGTAAATGTGACGTTCTTCTCCGATGACTTCCGGTGCCAGTCTTTCCACCAGGGAGTACAGCGCAAATTCTTTCTGCAGTCCTTTTTCCTCGGAAAGCTTTTCCACATAGCTCTTAAACAGTACGGCTCTGGGATCGGAAGTGGAATATACCGCATGACCAACACCGTAGATCAGACCTGCATGATCGAAGGCTTCTTTGTTCAGAAGCTTGCGCAGATAATTCTTAACCGCATCTTCATCTTCCCAGTCGGTGATCTTTT
The DNA here is from genome assembly GCA_024685005.1 of Lachnospiraceae bacterium. Classification (GTDB taxonomy): domain Bacteria; phylum Bacillota; class Clostridia; order Lachnospirales; family Lachnospiraceae; genus RGIG7926. The sequence goes on along the minus strand of JAIKWF010000077.1, from coordinate 1,978 downwards.
CCATCATCTCATCAAACATACGAACAACTTTGATGTTGGCGCCGCCGTGTCTGGGGCCTTTTAAAGATCCGATGGCTGCAGCAATGGCAGAATAGGTGTCCGTCAGGGAACTGGTAACAACATGGGTAGTAAAGGTGGAGTTGTTACCGCCGCCGTGCTCCATGTGAAGGATCAGTGCAATGTCCAGGATCCTTGCCTCCAAAGGCGTGAAAGCGGAATCCGGTCTGAGAATATGCAGAATATTCTCGGCTGTGGACATCTCAGCAATGGGCTGATGAATATAAAGGCTCTTTCCGTCGTGATAGTGGGAATAAGCCTGATAGCCGTAAATCGATAAAAGCGGGAAGAGACTGATCAGCTGCAGGGATTGACGAAGTACATTGGGCAGGGATGTATCGTCAGCTCTGTCATCATAAGAATAGAGCGTCAGAACGGATCTTGCCAGCGTGTTCATCATATCCTGGCTGGGAGCTTTCATAATGATATCCCGGACAAAAGAAGTAGGAAGGGAACGATAAAAGCCCATCAGTTCAGTAAACATCTTCAATTCTTTTTTATCCGGAAGCGCATCAAAAAGAAGGAGATAGGTAACCTCCTCAAAGCCGAAGCGATTGTCAGCGGTAAAACCGTTGACCAGATCTTCCACATTATAGCCGCGATAAAAAAGTTTTCCCGGAATGGGGATCTGTACGCCGTCCACGATTTTGTTGGCACGTACATCGGATATCGACGTAAGTCCTGCCAGCACACCTTTTCCGTTCAGATCACGAAGACCCCGTTTGACATCATATTTGGTAAACAATTCTGTCTCAATGATATCTGCTTTCTTGGAAAGATTGGCAAGTCTGACGATATCGTCATTCACTTCAGAAAATACGTTGGGTTCAGACATTCGAATACCTCATAAATGAATAATTATGCATCCCCTCAACCACATTGACGCATAAAACTAATATCATCATCTTACCATAGCATAGGATTTTCATGCAAGGATTTTTTGTTGACATAACAAAGCCTTAAGAAATATGGGGTGTTCACAGTTAATTCAAAAGTTATTCATAGGGTTTTTGTGGATTTTCCTTCGAACCTGTCGTATAATCTTTTCCATGGGGGAAAATCAAGATAGGAGTGAATATAATATGGAAGCAAAAGAGATTTTAAGTAAAATAGACCACACCAGTCTGAAAGCTTTTTGTACCTGGGAGGATATCGACAAACTGTGTCGTGAAGCAATTCAGTACAACACTGCATCGGTATGCATTCCCCCCTGTTATGTTGAAAGAGTAAAACAAACCTTCGGTGATGATCTGAAGATCTGTACCGTTATCGGTTTCCCTCTGGGATACCAGACCAAAGAGACGAAGCTGGCAGAAACCGCGGATGCCATTGAAAAAGGTGCGGACGAGATCGATATGGTGATCAATATCACAGATGTGAAGAACGGAGATATGTCCAAGGTTGAGCGTGAGATCACCGATATCAAGCATGTTTGCGGCAATCATATCCTGAAGGTTATCGTAGAGACCTGCTACCTTACGGAGAATGAGAAAAAAGAGATCTGCAAGGCCGTGACAAATGCCGGAGCTGATTACATCAAGACCTCCACAGGCTTTGGAACCGGCGGTGCCACGAAAGAAGATGTGATCCTTTTCGGCTATCATATCGGACCCGCGGTAAAGATCAAAGCAGCCGGTGGCATCAATACAAGAGAGGACATGGAGACCCTGATCGAAGCCGGTGCTGACCGTCTTGGTTCATCAAGAGGCGTGAGTGTTCTCGCGCAGTAAACTGCATTGAAATAGGCATTGGGGATCGGGTATTTTTTGATCAATTATTTCTTGACTTTGCCCGAGAGAAAAACTATACTAGACAAGTGAGAGTAAACGTCGGGGACGACGTGACCTGCAGGGTCAACGCCCGATGGTTGCAACATAAAATATTTATAAGAAAAGGAGTTACGATATGGCAACAGTAGATT
>JAIKWF010000068.1 GCA_024685005.1 Lachnospiraceae bacterium | reverse complement strand
CGTTTAATGGATTGTCATCCGGAGGAGATACCACCGATTATGTTTTTATTCTTTCTTATGAAGAGTTGACAAATGAGGACTATGGTTTTTGTAGCATAGGCAAGAATTGGTCTAATTCACGTAATGTGTCCTCTACAGATTATGCGAAAATCCGCGGCACACATGGGGATGATTCCGTAAATCAGTGGATTCGCACCACTGGAGATGAGTACTATTCGCTGATGATTCTTGAAGGAGGCAGCATCAACTATAGTGGCGAAGTCGGCACGGCATCTATTATGGAATCAGGAGTAGCTCCCGCATTGTACCTTGACCTCGATTCCGACGAATGGACTCTTGACTATGAAGAGAACGATAATGGCTTTGACCTGAAAGAAGATGGTTACAGTTTTGAAAATGATTGGGATAGTTTTGGATATAGTGATGGCGATAAGATTTCAATTGAGCGATATAAGGAGGTTTTTGGCAATTCCTATACTAAATTGATATACGATCAATATGCTGATGTTTGGGGAGGAAGCTGTTTTGGCATGTCCGCATCCGCAGATATGTTTTACAAGAAAATGTTGAATAAGGAATTCTATCTCGGAAGCGGAAGAATGATTAATTCCGTTGGAAGTTATGTCTTTGCTAAAACCCGTGCTGTTAAACCGGATGATGAGATTCAGAGAATCATCGAGAGATACCAGATTTGGCAAGACTCGGATGGAAGGTCGAAGATGGTACAAGCAGCAAGAAAGAAATTTGAAATGAGGGGGGATAAACAAAAAAATAAGAAAATCATAGGGGAAATTATTAATAGCATAAAAAATGAAAACAAAACCTATTTGGTTAGCGTTCATTGGCCATATATAGATAAAAATGGAGTGATTATAAACGTTGGACATGCAATGTTGATTGATTCCAAAAGAAAGCCTAAAGATTTGGGAAACGGATGGTTGAGATTATACTTGTATGATCCAAATAAGCCTTATTATGACGATTATGAAAAAGATATAAATGAGACAGCGCTGGGTCGATTTGTGGATGTCAATCCAACAACTGGAGAATGGCGATTGGATGCGATGTCGAACGCAGATAGTAAAAATACGGGAAAGACAGGTTTTGCTGATGATGGGGCATATTTAGACGATACATGGATGTATTTTATGTCAACAGATGAAATACCGGCTGATTTTAAAACGAAAGCAAAGCTTTCACCTAATTACGGCGGCAAGTTGATGCTTGCCTACAGCTGCAACGATTTCTCTGTCTATGCCAATGACAGCGAAAAGACATTGCTTTACAGCAAGGAAAACGGTGTGGTAACCCATTGTGACGAATCCGTATTTGATTCTGTTTATATTGACGATACCACGGATGTAGCAGGATCTAAGGGCAGAGGCCAGCTTCTCCTTGCAGAGGGAGATTATACCGTAGACTTTAAAGACGGAATGATCGCATTCCTTTCCAATGGGGATTATGCCGGTGTAAGTGCTGAGGGTGATACTACTGTAAGTAATCCTACGGAAAAATCTCTGAAGATCAATGCGGAAGAGCCGGAAAGCATAAATGTGGTTATTGAGGACGTAGATATTGAGGCTTCCGATGAAAGCGGAAATAATGATGTATTTACCTGCATCGGTACTGACATTAAGGTGGATGATTCTGACTGCCAGATTTCCCTTGACGGATCAAAGCTTGTAGTTGATACGGAAGACGCACAGAAAATTAACGTTAAGGTGGAGACGGATCAGAAGGAAAAAGATTTAAGTGATGTAGTAACCGGAGAGCTGAAAAGCGGCCTTGATGTCGTCAGCGATGAAACCGTAAGCAATAATAACGGACCGAAGCCGGCACCTAATCCGACACCTGAACCCAAGCCGACGCCTAATCCGACACCCAATCCGACCCCGGCGCCCGTGCCCAATCCCACTTCCAAAGCAGAGGAGAAGGTAAAGGCACCGAAGAAAGCAACGCTGAAATCGGCTAAGAGAACAAGCACGACCAGCATTAAGCTTACGTTGAAGAAGCTTTCTGCAGACGGCTATCAGGTACAGGTGGCCACCGACAAGAAGTTCAAGAACAACAAGAAATCCAAATCCATTACCAAGACGAGCTACACCTTCAAGAAACTGAAGAAGGATAAGACATATTTCGTCAGAGTTCGTGCTTACAATAGGGACAAGAACGGCAAGAAGGTATACGGAAAGTGGAGTAAAGTTAAGCAAGTGAAAGTCAAGAAATAAAACGATCAGCCCGCCTTTGGCAGACGCCAGGGGCGGGCTGTTTTCTGTGCAAAATACCAAAATGTATGTTCATCAACATTTTGGAAAGGTGAAACGGTTTGCTATCAACATTTTGGAATACTAAAATGTAGTCCTGATCAACATTTTGGAAAGAAAATTGTTCGTTCATCAACATTTTGGAAATTTTTTCCGGTTGCAAAAAAAATAAAAGTATGCTACATTTACCTTTGTGTTGTTAAAAGACCCTTTTGGGTTGCATTTATTAGGAAGAAACAGGGGTAAAAGAAATGGCAAAGTATCTGGTGATCGTGGAGTCGCCTGCCAAGGTGAAGACGATCAAGAAGTTTTTGGGAAGCAATTACGAGGTAATGGCTTCGAACGGACACGTCAGGGATCTGCCTAAGAGCAGGATGGGGATTGACGTGGATCATGATTTTGATTTTCAGTACATTACGATCCGTGGAAAGGGTGAGCTGCTTGCAGGTCTTCGCAAGGCAGTGAAAAAGGCTGACAAGATCTATCTCGCAACCGACCCGGACCGTGAGGGTGAAGCGATTTCCTGGCATCTGATGAAGGCGCTGAAGCTGGATGAGCAGGAAAAGCAGGTATACCGTATTACATTTAATGAGATCACGAAAAATGCGGTGAAGGATTCTTTGAAGAATGCCCGCAAGATCGATATGTCCCTGGTGGACGCACAGCAGGCCCGCCGCGGTCTTGACCGTCTGGTGGGATATCAGATCTCCCCGGTTCTTTGGGGAAAGATCAAAAGAGGCCTTTCAGCAGGTAGGGTTCAATCCGTTGCACTTCGCATGATCTGCGATCGCGAGGAGGAGATTTCCGCTTTCATTCCCAAGGAGTATTGGAGTCTGGATGTGGATCTTTTGCTTGGCAGCGGCAAGAGCAAGGCGACGCTTCCCGTTCACTATTACGGAAAAGACGGCAAAAAAGAGGAGCTTTCCTCTAAGGCACAGGTGGATGAGATCATCGCAGCCTGCAGGAAGGATACATTTGAAATTACGGAGCTTAAGCGCGGGGAGCGTGTCCGGAAGGCACCCCTTCCCTTTACCACTTCCACGTTGCAGCAGGAAGCCAGCAAGGCTTTGAATTTTTCCGCACAAAAGACCATGCGTCTGGCCCAGCAGCTTTATGAAGGCGTGGAGATCAAGGGCAGCGGCACCGTTGCGCTGATCACTTATCTTCGTACGGATTCCACCAGAGTTTCGGCGGAAGCCTCTGCGGCAGCCAAGAGTTTCATTGAGAGCGCTTACGGAAAAGAGTACGTAGCGGCTTCTGCATCCGCTGCCAAGCAAAACGGCAACAAGGTGCAGGATGCTCACGAAGCAATCCGTCCTACCGACATCGAGCGGATTCCGTCTTCTTTGAAAAATGCCCTGCCCAGGGATCTGATGCGTCTGTATCAGCTGATCTGGAAGCGTTTTGCCGCGTCTTTCATGGCACCGGCTGTTTATACCACCATTTCCGCAAAGTGGAAGACTGCGAATGGCGGCTATTTGTTTACGGCTTCCGATTCGGCTCTGAAGTTTGCCGGCTTTATGAGCGTTTATACGGAGGCTGAGGAAAAAGAAGATGTCCTTGCAAAGATGACGCCTGACGGTAAGGTGGCAAAATCGGAAGAGGACACAACTGAGAAAAAGAAAACGGCGGACATCGGCAAGATTTTAAACGGCCTGAAGGAAGGGGATGCTTCCAAGGCGGATGGTTTTGACGAGCGCAGGCATTTTACACAGCCGCCGGCACACTATACAGAGGCAAGTCTGGTGCGTGCTCTTGAGGAGCAGGGCATCGGCCGGCCCAGTACCTATGCGCCTACCATTTCTACCATTATGGCGCGCCATTATATTGCAAAAGAACAGCGGAACCTTTTCGTAACCGAGCTGGGTGAGGCTGTAAATAAGATCATGAAGGAAGCTTTCCCTTCCATCGTGGATGTAAGCTTTACTGCCAACATGGAGTCCCTGCTGGATGCGGTGGAATCCGGCGATGTGGATTACAAAACCGTGATCCGCAATTTTTACCCGGATCTGCATGAAGCTGTAGAGAAGGCGGAAAAAGAGCTTGAGAACGTTAAGATCGAGGATGAGGTATCTGATGTGCAGTGTGAGCTGTGCGGCAGGATGATGGTGGTAAAATACGGCCCCAGCGGTAAGTTTCTGGCTTGCCCCGGTTTCCCGGAGTGCCGCAACACCAAGCCGTATTTTGAAAAGATCGGCCTGCCCTGTCCCAAGTGCGGCGGCGATATTGCCATCAAGCGTACCCGCAAGGGTAGAAGATATTATGGCTGCGTGAATTTCCCGGATTGTGATTACATGGTTTGGAAAAAGCCTACCCCGGAAAGCCTGAAGGAAGACGCAGAAAGCGCCGGTGATGAGCGCAAGCAGGCATAAGTTTGTTGAGAATCTGAAAGGTACCGATGTCGCTGCGGCATCGGTATTTTACTTTTGCTCGCCCTGGCGTGTACAAACGTTTTTTTGAACATATGGATTATGGGAAAATGAATTGTAGTAAGTTGTCTTGAATTTTCTGAAAAATAGCATAAAAAAAGAAAATTGATTGAAAATTGCGCCGCCGGATGGTATAATATACCGTGTACGACGGTGCTTTTCTATTCCGGCGGATCATGACGGATCGCACCTATTTGGGCTGCCGGAATGGCAGTGGCGGATTCTCCCCAAAGGCGCTGCGCTTGCGGAGGATATATTTTATAGAAAAATGTGTATAGCAGGAAAGGGGTATACCGGGGATGAGTAGTATCGATTTGCTGGATAAGACAAGAAAGATCGGAAGACTTTTGCATAACAACAATTCATCGAAGGTGGTTTTTAACGATATTTGCGATGTTCTTTGCGATGTCTTGAAGTCCAATGTGCTGGTGGTCAGCAAAAAAGGAAAGATCCTGGGTCTGGGAGAGAAGGAGTCTATTCCGCTTCTGGAACAGCTTTTGGAAAATAAAGTGGGGACTTTTGCAGATCCGCAGCTGACGGAGCGTTTTTTAAGCGTGCTTTCCACCAAAGAGAATGTGAATCCGGATACCCTGGGATTTGAGGTGGATCAGTCAAAACCTTATAAGGCGCTGATCTCGCCCATTGAGATTGCCGGCGAGCGGCTGGGAACCCTTTTTATCTACAGGCTCTCGGAAGAGTTCGAGATCGATGATATCATTCTTTGCGAGTACGGCACCACGGTGGTGGGTTTGGAGATGCTCCGCAGCGTGCATGAGGAAAGTGCGGATGAGCAAAGAGGCAGGGCGGTGGTTCGCTCCGCCATCGGAACCCTTTCCCAGTCGGAGCTGGAGGCGATTCGCAGTATCTTTAAACAGCTTTCCGGTGCAACGGAAGGGATCCTTGTGGCCAGCAAGATCGCGGATTCCATCGGCATTACCAGATCCGTCATCGTAAATGCGCTTCGGAAATTCGAGAGTGCCGGTGTTATTGAGTCCCGGTCTTCGGGCATGAAGGGAACCTTTATCAGGATCGTCAATGAGTATGTATATGAAGAGCTTGAAGCAGATCGGAAGATGCGGATGAAGTAGGAAAGGATCAATGCCACAAAGGGGTATTGATGCGCCTGGTCCGGGGGAGAGAAAAAAGAAGAATAGAAATGACCAAAGAGCAGGAAAATCAGAAGAACAGAAATGGCAGATGAGCAGAAATGCCGGAAGCGCAGAAAAAACGGAAAAACAGAAAGAGAAAAGGACAAAAGATAAGGGTTAAGCTGTAAAGATATATGACCGATATAGAGAGTAAGCAACATCGTTTCGGTCATTAGGCAAATGGTTTGGTGGCCGGCGCGATCAGAATGCTACAGCTGCATATATCGAAAATGGAATTGTAACAGACAAAAGGATTTGCATCGTTTGCAGATCCTTTTTTGTTATCAAAAAGCATGACCACAATATCTTGTGCTTTTGGGCGAAAAAACTTGTGTTTTTCGGTATTTGTAGTATAATTAGATACGTGGGACTTTGCAAAGACAAAGGAGGCACAGATGTTAAATTCGAGAGTTTACGATTATGTTAAAGTGCTGGACAAGGCAGCGGATGCATCCTGGCTTCGCAACGAGGCCATCGCCAACAATATCGCCAATGTGGACACCCCGAATTATAAGCGAATTGACGTGAATTTCGAGGATGTGCTGGACCGGGAGATGCGGGATGCGCGCTATGTGACGGTGGATGAAAAGGTGAACCGCCTGATGAGCAGCCGCCTGGAAGTGGGAACTTATGTGGATCACGGAGATTTTTCCTATCGCATGGACGGTAACAATGTGGACATCGATACGGAGAATACCGAGCTTGCCAGCAACCAGTTAAAATACAATGCCCTGATCCAGAGCGTGAATCAGGAATTCGCAAGGTTGCAGATGGTAATGAAGTGAGCGTTTCTTCAGAGCCGTGCAAATACGCGTTAGCTATGCGATTCCGCTTGCGGAAAATCGCATGGTAAGGCGGATTTATACGGCGAGAAGCCGTACATGAGCAAAAGGAAAGCACCGTAGGTGCGGTTTTGCGAATGGACGCGGTGAAGAAACGCGAAGAAGGAGGAACGAATATGGGCCTTTTTAGTTCTTTTGATATTAATGCATCCGGTCTGACCGCCCAGCGGTACAGAATGGACGTTGTTTCCGAGAATATTGCAAACGTAGATACCACCAGAACGGCAGACGGCAGTCCGTACCGCCGCAAGATCGTTGAGTTTGAGGAAAAAGGCACGGGTGCACATTTTGCCGATGCGTTTTCCAAGGCGACGGGAAGCTATCGCGGAAAAGGTGTGCGGGTTGTGGGCACCTTTGAAGATCAGCAAACCGATATGAAGATGGCATACGACCCGGCACATCCCGATGCGGATGAAAACGGTTATGTGACCTATCCTAACGTGGATATCATGACTGAGATGACCAACCTCATCGATGCCAGCAGATCCTATGAAGCCAATGCAACGGCTTTTCAGGCCAGCAAAAATATGGCAAGCAAAGGCCTTGAGATGGCAGGCGGTTGAGCTTAGTGACAGAATTGGTTTTATGACTGTGTGATTTGGCATGCGGGATGATCGCGGCGCTTGGACATAAGGCGATATTCGCTGCAGGCCCGGGGGCGGCAAAGAGCGGTATTTCCCCGGTACGTGCATAATAAGCAAAATGCAAGAGATAATGGCGAATTGCATTTTGAATCGATAAACAGGTTGGAAGATGTAACAATGACGGCAGGCGGAAACGCAGAGTGCCGTCGCAGGAACGGATCGTAACGGGAAAGGACATTGCCATGGCAATTGACAATCTCTATCATGTAAATAGCGGCGTGATCTACAATCAGATGCGCGCGGATCAGATGCGTGGTCAGATCGCCAGCGATGACAAGAATACGGATGCCTTTGGCGGTTATCTGGATTCTGCCATTAAAAGCATCAACCAGACCAACGCCTATATATCCGATGCGGAGAATGAAGAGGTTCGTCTGGCCCTGGGTGAGACCGAATCCACCCATGACCTGACCATCGCCCTCCAAAAAGCCTCCACCGCCCTGCAATACACCGTGGCGGTAAGAGATAAATTTTTGGAAAGTTATAGAACGATAATGAACATGCAGATATAAAGCGTTGCCAATCAAGGGGCTTTCGACGTGCTTGCACGGGAGAAAGCGGCTTGATTAGGCAACCTAACAGACATGAGCAAAAAAGGAACGCGAATGAAAGGAGCGGTCCGATTTGCGAATGGCTGTGACGATTGCGAGAGCGCGAAGCGCGTAGCAATCGGCTTTATATAGATGCAGCGGTGGTTGCCGCGAAATGAATTCTGAGGAAAGAAGGTACTACTATGGCGGAGCGCCTGAAGGCTCTATGGCAGAGAATAGTGGAATGGTGGAACCGTTTTACCCCCAAACAGAAGACGATCATCGTCACTGTGGCGGCAACGGTTGTCCTTGCCATCGGTATTTTATCCTACGCCCTGACCCGGCCGGATTATATCGTCATCGCCAGATGCGAGTCCACGAAAGAAGCCTCCAATATCAAAGAGATCTTAGACGGCGGCTCCATTACCAACAAAACCTCGGATGACGCCCTTACGGTCTATGTTCTGAAAAAGGACGAGTCCGCGGCAAACCTTCTTTTGGGAGCCAATGATATTCCTACGGAAGGTTATACTATTGCCGATGTGACGGATGGCGGTTTTTCCACCACAGAAGCAGATAAGCAGAAACGATATGTACACTACAAGGAGATGAAGCTGGAGACCGATCTTCTGGCCAACGAGCAGATCAAGGAAGCTCATGTGACGCTGACGGTTCCGGAAGATGACGGTACGCTTATTTCCCAGAAGGCTTCTTCCTCCGCATCCGTAGTCCTTGAACTGGACGGAGAGATGAACACCGATCAGGCATCTGCCCTGGCACACTTCATCGCTACGGCCCTTGGCAATGAAACCACTGACAATATCACCATTATCGATACCGTGGGCAATCTTCTTTACTCCGGTGAGATCATGGCAGGCAACGGCGGCGTTGGCGGTACCAGCACCCAGCTGGCAGCCAAGACCCAGGCAGAGCAACTGGTAAAAAATGAGGTCCGGGGCGTTTTGCTGGGGACCAATCTGTATGACTCCATTGAGGTTGCCACCAACTTAGAGCTGGATTTTTCCTCCTACGAGCGGACCAAACATGACTATTCTTCGCCGGAAGGCTCCACCCAGGGGCTGATGGCAAGTGAAGATCTGTACAACTCCGAATCCCAGGGTTCCACAGGCGGCGTGCCGGGAACGGATTCCAACGGAGAGAACGGATCTACGTATGTGATCGAGAATGCGGACAATTCTTCCCAGACTGTAACGGAAGAGTCCAGAAAATATCTGCCCAACGAGTTCGTGGAAAAACAGATCGTTCCGGCAGGACTGATCAAATACGATTCTTCGTCCATTTCCGTAACAGCCAAGAAGCTGAAGGTGATCCGCGAGGAAGATATCGAGTCCCAGGGACTTCTGGTGGATCTGAGCTGGGATGAGTACAAGGCTGCCAACAGTGAGCAGACCAAGCTTACCGTGGATGATGATCTGTACAGCGTGGTACAGACTGCTACGGGCATCGCAAAAGAAAATATCACCATTGTGGCATATGAAGTTCCCACCTTCCTGGATAAGGAGGGCGGCAAATTTTCTCTTACGGATATCGTACAGATCCTGCTGATCGTAGTGATCCTGGGTATCCTGGCCTTTGTTGTGATCCGCTCCATGCGGACCCAGAAGGAGGAAGAGCCGGAAGAGGAGCTTTCCGTGGAGACGCTTTTGCAGTCCACGCCTCAGGAAGAACTTGAGGATCTGGAGCTGGAGGGTAAATCCGAAGAGCGTCTGTTGATCGAAAAATTCGTCGACGAGAATCCGGAGGCAGTTGCAAACCTGCTTCGGAACTGGCTGACGGAAGAATGGTAAGGAGGATAAGCTGTGGCTAGAGGCGGCGGATCGGAGCCGGAAATAACCGGTGTGCAGAAAGCAGCGATACTTCTGATCGCACTTGGACCTGAGAAATCTTCCCAGGTCTTTAAGCATTTAAAAGAAGAAGAAATTGAAGAGCTGACACTGGAGATCGCAAATACCAAAAGTATCACTACCCAGACCAAGGATCAGGTGATCAAGGAGTTTTATGAGATCTGTCTGGCGCAGCAGTATATCGCGGAAGGCGGTATCGGATACGCAAAGGAGCTGCTTGAAAGTGCGCTTGGTTCGGAAAAGGCCATGGAGGTTATCGGAAAGCTGACGGCCTCCTTGCAGGTAAAGCCCTTCGAATTCGTCAGAAAAGCAGAAGCAACCCAGCTTTTGAACTTTATCCAGGATGAGCATCCGCAGACGATCGCTTTGATCCTGTCCTATCTGGCACCGACCCAGGCTGCCCAGATCGTGAGCGCACTGGCACCCGAAAGACAGGCGGATGTGGCAAAGCGTATCGCAACCATGGACCGTACATCCCCGGATGTGATCAAGGAGGTGGAGCGCATTTTGGAGACAAAACTGGCTTCCCTTGTCAATCAGGAATACAACATCATCGGCGGCGTAGACGCAGTGGTGGAGATTTTGAATACCGTAGACCGTGGTACGGAAAAACATATCATGGAGACTTTGGAGATCGAAGATCCCGAGCTTGCAGACGAGATCAGGAAAAAGATGTTCGTCTTCGAGGATATCCTTCTTCTGGACGATCGCGCCATCCAGCGTGTGCTGCGTGATGTGGAGAACTCCGATCTGTCTATCTCCCTGAAGGGTGCCAATGAGCAGGTTCAGAACGTGATCTTCAACAACCTGTCCAAGCGTCTGGCAGCCATGATCAAGGAGGATATGGAATTCATGGGCCCTGTCCGCATGAAGGATGTGGAAGAAGCACAGCAGAAGATCGTAAATATCATCCGCAAGCTGGAGGATGCGGGTGAGATCGTAATCTCCAGGGGCGGAGGTGACGAGATCGTTGTCTAGAGCAATTTATAAAGCACCTTTTGTTTCTCTTGAAGAAGAGCAGAGACTGATCGATGCGGATCAGCTCTATACAGAAAAAGTGGGACAACTCCCTGAGGATTTCGGGCCGGGAAACGACCCGGTGGCCAGATATGGCTTTGACCCTTACGGAGACGGAGAAAGCGCCGCATCCGATCCGGCAGGGGAGGAAGATCCGGCGCTTTCGGCACTGTTTGGAGATAGCGCTCCTGAAAACGAAATGACGGACCCCGGAAATCTTTCACCGGAGGATTTTTTGCAGGATGAAAATGGCGGTTCCGGCCCGGAAGACGGCTTTTCGGCAGGAATTCCCGCCCAGGCTGTGGACGAAGCAACCATGGGCGGTGCTTTTTTGGATCCGGGAGAACTTCAGCTTGCAAATGAACAGGCTTCCGAGCAGGCCCGGGAGATCTTAGAGCAGGCCCAACAGCAGGCGCAGGGCATTTTGGAAGAAGCGGAAAAAGAGGCCAGGGAGCTTTCTCATCAGATCTTTGATGAAGCAAAAAATGAAGGCTATGAGACCGGCTACCGTGAGGGTACTCAAAGAGCCGAGCAGGAAGGCGCGGCGCTGAAGGCAGAACTTGACAGGACAAAGCGGGATCTGGTTTCCGAATACGATGAAAAGATCCGGATGATGGAGCCGGCGCTGGTGGAAGAGCTGACCGGGATTTATGAGCACATTTTCACGGTGGATCTTTCGAATTACCGGAATGTGATCCGGCATCTGATCACCAACACCCTTCATGCGGTGGAGAGCAGCAGTACCTATCTTGTGCATGTTTCGAGCCAGGATTATTCGGCGCTGTCCATGCAAAAGAGCATGCTGCGTGAGGAAGGCAATCTGCCGGACAGTGCTACCTTTGAGCTGGTGGAAGATATTTCTCTTGGCAAAAATGAATGTTTGATCGAAACGGATGACGGCATCTTTGACTGCTCCCTTACGGTGCAGCTGGATGAACTGAAAAGGAAGCTTAAACTTCTTTCCTACGAGGGTACAAGGCGATGACGGGAGAAGTGAATTTTTCCAGATACAGAATGCTTCGGCAGGATACTTTTTTCAAGCGGCTGGGTAAGGTGGTCAACATGATCGGTCTTACCATCGAATCCGCAGGCCCCGATGCAAGGCTGGGAGATCTTTGCAGGATCTACAAGTCGGGCAGGGAAGGGGACTATATCCATGCCGAGGTTGTGGGCTTTAAAGGTGGTCGTACCGTGCTGATGCCTTATGAAGTAACCGACGGCATCGGCGGCGGGTGCGTTGTGGAAAATGAAGGCTGCCCCCTGACGGTAAAAGTGGGGGAACAGCTTTTGGGAAAAACTCTGGACGGTCTGGGCAGGCCCATTGCGGAGCCGGACAGTATGGAAGGTGCCATAGAATACCCCGTAGATGCGCCGCCGCCGGATGCCATGGCAAGGGAGATCATCGATGAGGTGCTGCCCCTTGGAGTAAAGGCTGTGGACGGCCTGATCACCGTGGGAAAAGGCCAGAGAATCGGGATCTTTGCAGGTTCCGGCGTGGGTAAATCCACCTTGATGGGTATGTTCGCCCGAAATACGAAAGCAGATATCAACGTGATCGCCCTCATCGGCGAGCGAGGCAGAGAGGTGCGGGAGTTTGTGGAACGTGACCTGGGACCGGAGGGAATGAAGCGGTCTGTGGTTGTGGTGGCAACCTCGGATAAACCGGCACTTGAGAGAAATAAAGCAGCTAAAACGGCTACGGCGATCGCAGAATATTTCAGGGATCAGGGAAGAGACGTGCTGCTGATGATGGATTCCCTGACACGTTTTTCCATGGCACAAAGAGAGATCGGCCTTGCCAGCGGAGAACCCCCGGTAACAAGAGGGTATCCCCCTTCGGTATATTCTGAGATGCCAAAGCTGCTTGAGCGGGCAGGTAGAGATGATAAGGGCTCCATCACCGGGCTTTATACGGTACTTGTGGACGGTGATGACTTTAACGAACCCATTACGGATACCGCAAGATCCATTTTGGACGGCCATATCATGCTGGATCGAAAGATAGCACATGCTAACCATTATCCGGCCATTGATATCCTGCAGTCCATTTCCCGTTGTATGAGTCAGATCGCTACCAAGGAGCATAAAGTTGCCGCAGGCAAACTCCGTAACGTGGTGGCTTCTTACAGAGAGGCGGAGGATCTGATCAACATCGGTGCTTACAAGCGGGGCTCCAATCCCAATGTGGATTATGCCATTGAGAAGATCGATGCGGTGAATCGTTTCCTTTGCCAGGAGACAGATGAGAAGTTTGATTTTGAGGATGAACTCCGGCAGCTGACAGAGATGTTTGCGTAATCTGTAAGTGCCGATGATCGGTTTTGCATCCGGTGCATGCGTTGTGCTGAGGTGCTATACGGGAAATATAACCGGGTCGAAGCGGGGAGGAGCGTATGGCGAGATTTCGATATCGAATGCAGAATATCCTTTCCGTAAAGGAAAAGCTTGAGACCCAGGCGAAGAACGATTACGCCAGGGCGCTGATGACGGTTTCCGAGCAGGAGGATGAGCTGCAAAGAAGAAAGGATCATCTGACGGATCTGGAGCGGGAAGCCAGGGAGGCCAGGCTGAAAGACAGTTTGTCCATCCGGGATCTTGAAGATACCAACCTGGCGGTGGATCTGCAAAAGCAGGCCATTGAAGCGCAAAAGCAGGTTTTGGAAAAAGCAAGAGACGAGGCTGAGATCCGCCGGGAAGCCATGGTGGAGCTGATGCAGGAACGCAAAACCCATGAGATCTTAAAACAGCGGCAGTTCGAGGAGTTCCTAAAGGAACAAAGCGCTGCGGAAAGTAAGGAGATCGATCAGCTGACCAGCTATACCTACGGTCAGAAATTGAAATGAGCTCTCGGGGACCCCTTGGGGACGGGGTTATAGGGTCATTTTTCGGTATCGAAAAGAAAGGACAAAAGAATGGCAGATGCAGAAGGCGCAGCAGTAGTGAATCAGGAAGAGGAACGAAAGCGCGTTAAGGAAGAAAAGAAAAAATTCAAAGCAGAGCAGAAGGCGCAGAAAAAGGAAGCGAAAAGACGTGCCAAAGAGCTTGCCATGGAAGAGGCCAACATCGATCCGGACTCCGACGGTCATCCATTGTCCATTGCAGTGGTGACGCTTTTTATCATTCTGATCTGGCTGGCTATTCTGGCGCTTTTGATCAAGCTGGACGTGGGAGGCTTCGGAACCAACGTGATGACCCCTCTTTTAAAGGACATCCCCGTGGTAAAGAAGATCCTGCCGGGAAGCGCTTTGCCGGGATCGGAGGAAGCAGAGGATATCACGGCGGGGTATGACTCTTTGGAAGAAGCCGTTATGGAGATCAAGTCCCTGCAGCTGCAGTTAGACGCTGCTAATTCTAAAAGCGGTGAGGACACCGCCACCTTAGAGCAGATGCAGGCAGAGATCGCAAGGCTTAAGACCTTCGAAGAAAAGCAGGTGGAATTCCAGAAGATCAAGAATGAGTTTTACGAAGAAGTGGTCTATGCGGACAAAGGACCCGGGGCGGATGAGTATGTGAAATACTATGAGTCCATGGATCCGGCAACTGCGGAAGCCCTTTATAAAGAGGTTGTAAGGCAGCAGGAGGAGACCAAAGAGATTCAGGATTATGCCCAGGCGTATTCGGAGATGAAGCCCAAACAGGCGGCGGCTATTTTTGAGGATATGCAGAATAATCTGGATCTGGTGGCCCGTATCCTTTCTGTTATGACGGCGGAAGACCGGGGCAAGATCCTTGGGGTTATGGATCCCGTTGTTGCCGCGAAACTGACCAAGATCATGGATCCTGAGAGCTAATAGAATGGTTTCGGATTAACCGGACCGGGTTCCTTTGGCATATTATGGTCGGGTGGTCGGAAGAGAATAGCGAGAGGGGTTAAGATTTTCTCCTGCCCGTCCGATAATTAAGGTACAGGGATTGTAAATCGGACGCAGGGAAGCGTAAAAAGTGCTCTGTTTACAGGGCCGGGGAGAGTAATATGGCAAATGTAAATGATGTAACCTCCTTAAGTCCGGCAAATGTACTGCCGATCACCGGCGGCAAGATGCAAAAGGGCGGAGAAGCAAACGGCTTTTCCGAGATCATGAAGCAGGCGGCGCAGGCCGGCGAAGATGCGCAGAATGATCTGATGAACCTTGCCACATCCGGCAGTGATAACAAAAACGAATCCGATCTGCCTGTAAAATCTGCAGACAGTGAGAATAGAACGGAAGAAAAGACCGCCTCGAAAAATGAGACGGTTAAAAATGATGGAAAGACCAGGGCGGCCGGTGAAAAGAAAGAGGCCTCCGGGGTAAAGGAAACAAACAGCAAAGAAACAAAAAGCGTGGAAGAGACGCCCGTGGAAGATGCGGATATCGCAGAGGCAGAAGAAGAGATCATCACTGCTGTGGCGCAGCTTTTGGGTATCGCGCCCGAAGAACTTTCGGATATCCTTTCCCAGCTTGATCTTACGGCGGCGGATCTGACCGTGGCCGGCAATGCAGCAGATGTTCTGGCACAGGCCCGCGACATCAGCCCTGCTGATATCGTTATGAGCGAAGAGCTTACCGGCATTGTAAAAGAAATGTCCGCGGCAGCGGATACGCAGCTTACCGAAGCAGCGCAGCAGCTGGGGATCAGCGTGGAAGAGCTGAGTGCAAAGATCGCAGAAGCGGTAGAGAGCGTGCCTGTTATAGCAGACGAGACGGAAACTGCCACGGTGCAGGAGCCTGCTATGACGGTGGTAAATACCGCAGAAGTGCTGCCCAAAGAAGAGAAGCCTTTGGAAGCAGCAGAAACAAAAGATGAGGACAAAGCTGCCGTAAAGGCAGATGAAGATAGTTTGCAGGTGCAAACTTTTACAGAGGATAAAACAGAGAAAACTGATAGAAGACGGGATAACAGTGACAGACACGATAACGGCAGCGGACAGCAAAATGCCCAGAGCCAGAGCGTATCTGCCCAGCCTGTCCATACGGAAAGTACGCAGGCTCCCTTATACAGACAGGAAGGCATGCAGGAGGCTTTGAGCGCAGCCAGAACCCAGGATGTGATCAATCAGATCTCCGAGTATGTAAAGGTGAATCGTTCCGAAAAGATGACCGGAATTGAGATGATGCTCAACCCCGCGAACCTGGGAAGCATCAGATTGCAGCTTGAAACAAACAACGGTGTGCTGAAAGGCCAGCTTACCGCATCCGATGAAGCGGTAAGGGCAGCGCTGGAAAGCCAGCTTTCCGTTTTGAAAGAAGCCCTCGCAGAGCAGGGCATGAAGGTGGAAGCACTGGAAGTTACCGTTGCGGGACATCAGCTGGAACAGAATCTGGATCAAGGCGGAAAAGGCGCTGAGCAGCAGGCGGAGGATATGGCCGCAAGAAAGAGCAGCAGAAGGATCCTGGATCTGAATACACTGGATGCCGAAGAGGCAGAAGAGATGACAGATGCACAGAAGCTTGAAGTGGAAATGATGAGAATGGGCGGTAACCGCCTGAACTTCCAGGCATAATAAGGAGGGAATAAAATGGGCGTGACAGCAAGTGTAACAGACGGCGTAATTCAGGCGCAGGCTACTACCTCAACAAGAGAAGTGAAAAACGGCAGTACCATGGGAAAGGATGATTTCCTCCAGCTTCTTGTGGCACAGATGAAGTTCCAGGATCCGCTGGAACCTACATCCAATACCGAATATGTCGCACAATATGCACAATTTTCCGAAGTGGAACAGATGCAGAACATGAGCCAGAACATGGATCTTTCCCGTGCATCTTCCCTGGTGGGCAAAACGGTGGAGATCACCAAGACCAGTGACAGCGGACAGGAAACCACTGTTATGGGTAAGGTTGACTATGTGAAGTACGAAGCCGGCAAGGCTCTTCTGGGAATCGGCGATGAGCTGTATTCTCTTGAGGATGTGACCCATGTTTGCGATGAAGATTATCTGAATGCAACAGATATCGCAAATGCGCTTTTGTCAGAACTGAAAAAACTGCCGCAGCTGGATAAGCTGACCCTTTCGGATAAAGACAGAGTAGAGAATATTTCCAAGGTGTATGACGCCATGAATACCTACCAGAAGAGCTTTTTATCCGAGACAGACAAGAAGAGTATTGAGCAATATGCGGAAAAAATGCGCCAGATGGTTAATGAAGCGCAGGAATCTGCCGATAATGATAATAACAGTGATACCACCACGGAAGGTGAAGCGTAAATAAGGCAAGGATGCCGGATACAAACATCTATGAACAGGAGGGCATTGCCTTATGATGAGATCACTTTACTCAGGTGTTACGGGCCTGAAAACACACCAGATCAAAATGGACGTTATCGGTAATAATATTGCCAACGTAAATACCACATCTTATAAATCCCAGAGCGTTACTTTTTCCGAGCTGATGTATCAGACCACACAGACTGCATCCGGTGCCAATGAATCCACCGGTAGGGCCGGCGTGAACGCAAGACAGGTTGGTCTCGGTGTAAAGAGCGGCGCTACCAAGATCAATATCGAGACCGCCGGATCTTCTCAGACCACCGGCAATCCCTTCGATATCAGAATTACCGGAGACTCCTTCTTCATCGTAAGCGATGGACTGAAGAACTTCTTTACCAGAGACGGCTCCTTCTACGTAGACGGTGCCGGCAATCTGGCAATGAGTTCCAACGGATATAATGTAATGGGCTGGGGCGTTGATCCCACCACCGGCGGCATCCGCAAGGATACGGTACAGCCTCTTCAGGTTATGAGTGCCGAGAATATGACCTATCCTCCGGAAGCAACCACAGAGGCTTATATCAGCGGCATCATTGATAAAAATGATCCTCAGGTATCCTCCGAAGCAGGACGTATCGCATCCATCAGTCTGTATGACAACAGAGGATATGCTTACTCAGCAAAGCTTTCCTTCAAGGCCACCGGCAATGAAGGTGAGTATACCGTAGAACTGGCAGACCTTCTTGACTCCGCCGGCAATTCCGTAAAGACCGACGATATCAAGATCGGAAGCGTGCAGAGACTTGAGAACCCCAGAACGCTGGAGCTGGCTAACGGCTACCGCGTACAGGGAACAACTCTTTACTATACCGATGATGCGGGCGTTGAGCAGCCCATCAACTTGAATGACCCCAATATGTCTGCATCGGATAAGGCGAAGGTAGCTTCCGCTTACGGTTATGCTACATTTGAAGAGTTCGGGAAAAACTACATTCTTGACGGAACAGATCCCAAGCCTTTGAGCCAGCTCCTTGCAGACGGTAATCTGGCAAGCGCCATTGATGCAGCCACCGGCAACATCAATTCCCAGGGACGTCAGATCGTCGGCGGCGTGATCCAGTATAATCCCGCAACCGGTGCTATCCAGAGCGTGAACGGCCTGACCAACAACCTGAGCCTGACCCTCAGCTTCGGCAATGACCCCGATGCGGCATTCATGGACATCAACGTGGACTTTTCACCGTCCTCCAACTATAACAACAACAAGGTCAGCACCATCGGCGCCGTAAGCGGCGACGTAAACGGAAAAGGAACCGGCCGCCGTATCGGTGAAATGAGCGGTATCTCCGTTCAGAACGACGGTATGATCTACGCAGCATATGACAACGGACAAACCAAGCTCCTGGGCCAGATCGCAGTTGCAAAATTTGCCAATGCTTCCGGTCTTTCCAAAGAAGGAGATAACCTGTATACTTCCACCATGAACTCCGGTGAGTTCGACGGAATCGGTATCGACATCACAGCAGACGGCGGTTACATGACCACCGGCGTTCTCGAAATGAGTAACGTGGATCTGTCGGCAGAGTTTACGGAAATGATCACCACCCAGCGTGGCTTCCAGGCAAACTCCCGAATCATCACCGTATCGGATACGTTGCTTGAAGAGTTAGTAAACCTGAAACGTTAACGAGCCGTGCAAATCGGTAAAAAAGCTGCGGCGCCAAGCTAGCTTGAGCGCCGCAGCTTTTTTATTGATTTATAGGGCGACAAGCCCTCATGAGCAAAAGGAAAGCAGCGAAGCTGCGATTTTGCGAATGGCACGGCTCGAATAAAAGGAAAATGACAGGGAAACATAGGGCGACAAGCCCTCATGAGCAAAAGGAAAGTGGCGAAGCCACGATTTTGCGAATGGCACGGCTCGGATATCAATAAAGAGAAGGGAAATCATAGGGCGACAAGCCCTCATGAGCAAAAGGAAAGTGGCGAAGCTGCGATTTTGCGAATGGCACGGCTCGAAAGCAGCAAAATCCACAACATTTTGTGGTCGGCGCCCTCATTTTCTACCATTCTTTACAAAAGTCGGTAGACAAGAAGGGAAAAAAATAGTAAAATTATGTGGTAATAATGTGCAAATCTATGTGAATTTTTAAAAAAGTGGGTGAATTGTTTTGGATTTAGCGTCAATTATCGGTCTTGTCGTAGCGTTAGTGCTGGTAATCTTCGGTATTGTATCCGGTGATGCCGGTTTCGCGGCAATGAAAAACTTCATGGATGCACCGTCGGCTCTGATCACATTCGGAGGCGCTTTTTCCTGTCAGCTGGCTGCCAACACCATGGCTGATTTCATCGGCGGCCTCAAATCTTTTACACTGATCTTAAAGACGCCTGCCATCGATGCGGTTCAGATCATTTCCAAGATCATTGAATTATCCAATACAGCCAGAAAAGAGGGACTTTTGTCATTGGAAGAAGCGGCCTCGGATCTGGACGATGCTTTTTTGAAAAAAGGAATCATGCTTGTAGTAGACGGTACAGACCCCGAGCTTGTCAGAGGTATTCTGGAGACGGAGCTGTTTTGTACGGAAGACAGACACAAAACCAGGATCGGCTTCTGGTCGGATCTGGGAGCCGGCGGACCGGCATTCGGTATGATCGGAACCCTGATCGGTCTTGTAAACATGCTTCAGAACCTTTCAGATGCAGCCGCCATCGGACCGGCTATGGCCGTGGCCCTTTTGACCACCCTTTACGGTTCTCTTTTGGCCAACTGGATCTGCACGCCGGTTGCGGCAAAACTGAAGGTTGATAATGATATTGAAATACAGGTTAAGACGATAATGATCGAGGGATTGTTATCGATCCAGGCAGGCGAGAATCCGCGAGTCATCGAGGAGAAGCTGAAATCCTTCTTATCTCCTAAGGACCGTCCTGCCAGCGAAGGTGGTGATGAGTAATGGCTAAGAGGAAGGAAGATCCGCCGCCAGCGGGTTCGCCGGCGTGGATGGCCACTTTCTCCGACCTTATGAATCTGCTGCTTTGCTTCTTCGTGTTGCTTTTCTCCATGTCAACGGTAGATGCGAAGAAATTCGAAGCGGTGGCAGCGTCTTTTTCCCAGACGTTTTCCATATTTGAGGGCGGAGCAACGGCAATAGGCGACGGCATTCTGATCTCTAACGGCGTCAGTCAGTTAAATGAACTGGACCAGTACATCAATTCCACAGGTAAAATGGCTGAATCGGAAGTGGAAAAAGACCTGATGAGTGAGTATCAGGAGGCTTCCATGGCCCAGGCTGAGAAAATGGTGGAAAAGATCGAGGAGGCCCTGCAGGAGAATGTCAACGAGCAGGAATTTGAGAAGGCGATCGATATTGATTTTACTTCCCAGTATGTTTCCCTGAATTTAAACGGAGCCTTTTTATTCGATTCCGGTAGCGCGGATCTGAAGGAAGAGGCATATCCCGTGCTCGATAAGGTAGCACAACTCCTTGAAAGATATGCTACCAGTACCATTGAGATCGACGGTCACACGGACAACGTACCGATCCATACTTCGAAATTCGAAAGCAATGATGCGCTTTCCAGTTTCAGAGCACTTTCGGTGTTTAACTATTTTGTCCAGACCACCAATCTGAATCCGGCCAATCTGCGGCATGCAGGCTGCGGCGAGTACCAGCCCGTGGCAGACAATTCTACGCCGGAGGGCAGAGCAAAGAATAGACGGGTTGAGATCAAGATCTATACGGACCTTTCAAACTACTAGGAGAAAAGACTATGAAAAGAAATCTGTTATCTGTTTTGATACTGGCTCTTGTTCTTGTGAATGTGGGACTTACCGTTGTGATGATGATCTCGGTGACCGGGACCAACAAAAAGACAGCGGCCCTCATCGACAGTATCTCCATGGTTTTGAATCTGGAGATCGAGAAAAAGCAGGAAGAGGAGCCTGTTCCCATCGCGGATCTGGATGTGTATGCGATTCCCGAGGAGATGACGATTTTACTGAAGCCCGATGCTAACGGAGGCGCTCACTATGCCATGGTTTCCGTTTCCATCGTAATGAACAGCAAAGATGAAGACTATGCTACCTACCAGCCTATGATCTCCCAGAGGGAGAGTCTGATCAAGTCGGAGATCATGGAGGCCTTCGGAAGCTATACCAAGGAAGAGGTTGAGAGCGACAATTCCATCGTAGCCAATGATATCAAGCAAAGGCTGCAGGATCTGTTCGGCTCGAAATTTATTACGGACATCTCCTTCCAGAAGCTTGTAACGCAATAAAAACGGGAATCTGTCAAAAGACCCGCAGCGGGAGGTGAAACCGGTGGGAGACGTTTTATCCCAAAGCGAAATTGATTCGTTGCTCTCGGCCTTAAGTACCGGAGAGCTTGACGTAGAAGAAATTGAAAATTCAAAAGAGAAACAGGTTAAGGATTATGATTTCAGGCGTCCCACCAAGTTTTCCAAGGAACACCTCAGAACGCTGGAGATCATATTCGAGCATTACGGCAGACTCCTTTCCACCAATCTTCCGGTGTATTTGCGCAAGGCGGTTTCCGTAGAAGTGGCCAGTTCCGAGACGGTTACCTTCAGCGAGTTTACCAACGCCCTTTCAAACCCGGTAGTGCTCGGGGTTGTGAATTTCCGCCCCTTAAGCGGCAATATTTTGATGGAAATGTCCACCAACATTGCTTTTACCATTCTTGACAGAATGCTCGGCGGTGCGGGAGCACCCCTGGATAAGACCAGAGATTTTTCCGAGATTGAGCTTTCGATCCTGGATAAGACCATGGTCACCTGTATGAATCTTTTGCGGGAGCCTTGGAAAAACGTGGTGGAGATCGATCCGCTTTTGGAGAGGATCGAGACCAATCCCCAGTTTGCCCAGATCATTGCCCCCAATGAAATGATCGCCATTGTTACGCTGCTGATCAAGATCGGTGATGTGGAAGGGTACATGAATGCCTGTCTTCCGTTCATCACGCTGGAAGATGTTATGGATAAGCTCAATACCAAGTTCTGGTTTGCTACCATGCAGAGTAACGATGAGGAGGTTTACTCCGGCTATATCGAGACCATGATCCGCAGAGCCCAGATCCCTATTAAGGCGGTTCTCGGAAAAAGCGTTGTATCGGTCATGGATTTTTCTTCCCTGCAGGTGGGAGATGTGATCAGGCTGGATTCCTGTGTAGATGATGAACTTTCCATCTACGTGGGCAATATTAAGAAATTCACGGCACTTCCCGGTATCAGTAAAGAACGGAATGCCGTTCGTGTTACATCAGTGATCAGAGAGGAGGAATAACGGAATGGACGGAATGCTGTCTCAGGACGAAATCAATGCGCTCCTGAATTCCATGGCAGACGGGGTCGTACCCGAAATAGAGCCGACGCCTGAGCCGCCACCGGTTGATGAAAGCTTTGTTCCTGCCGCAGCCACCATGGATGACGTGGAATTGACGGACGTGGAAAAAGATGCCATCGGAGAGATCGCGAATATCAGTATGGGTACCAGCGCCACAACGCTGTTCTCACTGGTAAACACCAAGGTGGATATCTCAACGCCCGAGGTTACCATTGCAACCTGGGATACCTTTGCCACTGAATTTGAAAGGCCCTGCGTTTTTATTCAGATCAAGTATACCGTGGGTCTTGACGGCGCCAATATCCTGATCCTGAAGGAACAGGACGTTAAGGTGATCACCGACCTGATGATGGGGGGAGACGGAACCAATACAGACGGAGAGTTAGGAGAGCTGCATTTATCGGCAATCTCCGAGGCCATGAACCAGATGATGGGTTCCTCCGCAACATCCCTTTCCTCCATGCTGGGAAAGATGATCGATATCAGTCCGCCGGAGGCCAGTCTTGTGGATCTTCTCGAGACAAAGGACGGTGGTGAGATCGCACCCTTCCTTGGCGGTAAATTCGTAAAGATCGCCTTCAGGATGCAGATTGGAGATCTGGTGGATTCCACGCTGATGCAGTTGTATCCTGTGGATTTTGCAAGGTCCCTGTACGAAACCGTAATGGGCAACCAGGCACCGGAGACCACAGCGCCTCCGCCCAGTCCGGCTCCCGCGCCGGCCCCTGCGCCTGCACCTGCTCCGGCTCCCGCACCGGTACCTGCACCTGCTCCGGCGCCCATGCCGGATCCCCAGATGGGTATGCCGCAGATGGGAATGCCCCAGATGGGAATGCCTCAGATGGGGATGCCCCAGATGGCAATGCCCATGATGGACATGAGTCAGATGCCGCAGGCCAATATCCAGCCGGCCCAGTTCCAGTCCTTCGGAGCCCCCACGGCTATGATGCCCGGCGGCGAAAACATCGGACTGATCATGGATGTGCCCCTGGAAGTTACGGTGGAACTCGGCAGAACCAAAAAATCCATTTCGGAAATACTGGATTTTACACCCGGAACCATCATCGAGCTGGATAAGATCGCCGGCGAGCCCATAGATGTGTTAGTAAACGGCAAATTTGTTGCCAAGGGCGAAGTTGTGGTGATCGAAGAAAGCTTCGGTGTAAGGGTAACGGAGATCATAAAGTAACTGAAAAACAAACTATGCTAAAAGGAGAAAAAAGATGGCAAAAAACATTTTGATCTGTGATGATGCAGCGTTTATGAGAATGATGATCAAGGACATCCTGACCAAAAATGGTTACAACGTTGCCGGCGAGGCAGAGAACGGTGCAAAGGCTGTTGAAAAATACAACGAGCTTAAGCCCGATCTGGTGCTGATGGACATCACCATGCCTGAGATGGACGGTATCGCAGCGCTTAAGAAGATCAAAGAGTCCGATTCCGGCGCTATGGTCATCATGTGCTCCGCCATGGGACAGCAGGCAATGGTTATCGAGTCCATTCAGGCCGGTGCCAAGGACTTTATCGTAAAACCGTTCCAGGCAGACCGCGTAATCGAAGCAGTGAAAAAGGTAGTGGGATAATATGCTGATAGCACAAACAGGCGGCGCCTATTCAGTCGCAAGACTGATCACGGTGTTTTTGCTGTTTTTGTTCGTGCTCGGTATCACTTATCTGACTTCCAGATATGTTGCGGTTTTTCAGAAAAATCACTTAAAGACCGCAAATATCGAGGTGCTTGAGGCAGTCAGGATCTCCCCCACAGTGGTCTTTCAGATCGTACGGGCGGGAGAGCAGTACCTTCTTGTTTCCGTGGCAAAAGACAGAGTCAGCGTCCTTACGGAGCTTTCACCGGAGGAGATTGTCCATTCGGAGATGAAGCCGGACAATTTTTCCGAAGTGATGAAAAAAGCAACCGGCAAATGGAACGCAGCCAGGGTACTGGGAAAGGGACGCAAATCGGAAGATAAGGATGTCACTGATGAGAATGAATAAATGCAGAATGCGCATATGGGCCGCATGGCTGATCATCGGACTCTTTGTTCTGTCCGGCCCCGTGGCTGTACTTGCATCCATTGGGAGCGGTACTACGAATCAGACAACCTCTCCGGCAGTAGGGAGTAACGGCCTTTCAGAGCGAAGAAGGGCCGGAGATGAATCTGTGCGCACGAACCGATACGAACCGGGACAGACGGAAAATTCCGATCAGCTCGGAGAATTGAATATCGCCAATGACGTAATTATTACATACAACAATGGGAACGGGACCATCGCGGGGCCGATCCGGATCATGCTGATCTTAACGGCGATCGCTGTAGCCCCGACACTTCTGATCTGCTTAACCTCGTTTACGAGGATATTGATCGTCCTGCATTTTACCAGGCAGGCCCTCAATACACAGTCAGCTCCGCCCAATCAGGTCATAATCGGAATATCTCTTTTTCTGACATATTTCATTATGGCGCCGATCTTTACGCAGATCAACGAGGAAGCAATAAAGCCGTTTGAGGCAGGTCAGATCACGCAGGAGGAAGCAATCGAAACAGGATTGGCACCACTGCGTCAATTTATGTATGAACAGACCCAGAAAAAGGATGCACGGATGTTCATTGAAATCTCCGGAACAGAGTGGACGGACGATATGGATCTGGATGATATTCCCACCCCGGTACTGATCCCGGCCTTCATGGTCTCGGAACTTCGCACAGCCTTTATCATCGGCTTTGTGATCTACATACCGTTCCTGGTCATTGATATGGTGACGGCTTCGGCACTGATGGCAATGGGTATGATGATGCTGCCGCCAACCACCATCTCCATGCCCTTCAAGATCCTGCTGTTTGTCTTAGCAGATGGTTGGAATCTTGTGATCGTGAATCTAGTTAAAACATTTTACTGATGAAAGAACCGGAGGACGTTATGTCAGTAGATCTGGTAGTGGAAATGTGTTCCAAAGCATTGTATATCGTCATCAAGACCTCGGCACCTATCCTGCTGGTGTCTTTGATCATTGGTCTGATCGTCAGCGTTTTTCAGACGGTGACCTCCATTCAGGAGCAGACACTGACCTTTGTGCCGAAGATCATTTCCATTTTTCTGGCGCTGATGCTGCTGGGAGAGTGGATGCTGAACAATATGTCCGGCTTTATGCAGGAGCTTTGGGGCGATTTTTCGCTCTACATCAGATGATGACGGGAAGGGCCCTGGAAGGATATGGCAGAGTTTAGCTTTCGATATCAGGAATTCGAAATATTGCTTCTGTTCATTGTCAGAATGGGAGGGTTCGTTTTTTCGGCGCCTTTTTATTCCAGAACAGAGATCCCTTCGCAGTTTAAGATCGGACTAACGGTTTTTCTGGGTTATCTGGTTTATTTTGCCACAGCTCCCCATCAGCCTCTGGCTTATACCACCCTTTTGGAATATGCCATATTGCTGATCCGGGAGAGTATCGTGGGAATACTGGTGGGATGGAGCGCCAATATCTGCGTTTCCATCGTATTTTTCGCCGGCAGGATCGTGGATATGGATATCGGATTTTCCATGGCCAATGCCATCGATCCTTCTACCCGTGAAAACGCCACCATTACCGGTTTCTATTACCAGTATGCGGTACTGATGATGCTGATGATCACAGGTATGCACCGCTACGTGATCGAAGCCATCGTGGAAACCTATTCGCTGATCCCGCTGGGCGGGCCGGTTTTTCAAACGGAAAAACTGTATAATGCACTTCTGCATTATCTTTCGGAGTATGTCAACATCGGTTTCAGGATCTGCCTTCCGGTATTTGCAGTGATCCTCATTGTAAATGTGGTTTTGGGTATCATGGCAAAAGTTGCCCCCCAGATGAACATGTTTGCGGTAGGTATGCAGATCAAGGTGCTCTCCGGACTGTTTGTTATGACATTGACAACTGCCATGCTTCCGTATGTGGCTGATTTTATCTATGATCAGACAAAAGTGATGGTAGTATCCGTGGTGGAGGCCATGATGCCATGATTGCTTATGACCTGCAATTCTTCGCAAAAGAAGGCCCCGGCGGGGAGAAAACAGAAGAGGCGACTTCCAAAAAGCTTGATGACGCCCGAAAAGAAGGACAGGTAGCCAAGAGTAAGGAAGTACAGAATGCGGTTACCCTCATCGGAATGTTTCTGACCCTCAAGTTTGCCGTGGGATTTTTGGGAACCAGCTTCCTTGCCACATTTCAGGGAGTGTATAACAGGATCCCGGAAATGCAGGGACTGACCGGTGACCATATCAAGCTGAATACCATGCATCTTTTGCTAAGGAGCATGATGCTGAGGGCCTTGCTTCTCATGGCGCCTTTTCTGGCAACGGGACTGATTTTATCCTTCCTGTCTGACTTTGTGCAGATTCCCTGGAAGGTCACCTCGAAGCCCCTGGCGCCGAAACTGAGCAAACTCAATCCGCTCAACGGCTTTAAGAGGATCTTTTCCATGCGCTCCGTTGTGGAGCTGCTCAAGTCCATCTTAAAGATCGGACTGATCCTGTATCTGGCTTATCGTACCCTGAAGGATCAGGCGGAGTTTATTTATCTTTTGTTTCAAATGTCCCTTTGGGAAGGAATCGCGGCAGCAGGTGATCTGGCCATTTCCCTGGGACTTCGGATTTCTTTCGTATATATTCTTGTGGCAGCTTTGGACTTTGCTTATCAGAGATACAAGTTCAAAGATGACATGAAGATGACCAAGCAGGAAGTAAAAGACGAGTACAAAGATTCCGAAGGAGATCCTCAGGTCAAAGGACAGCAGAAGCAGCGCATGCGCGAGGCTTCCAGAAGAAGAATGATGCAGGATGTGCCCAAGGCGGATGTGGTTATCACAAACCCTACCCACTATGCAGTGGCCATCCGCTATGATACAGACATTGCACCTTCTCCCACCGTTCTTGCAAAAGGAGCGGATTATGTGGCAGCCAGGATCAAAGAGGTTGCCAAAGAGAACAAAGTGGAGATCGTAGAGAATAAGCCGCTGGCCCGAATGCTTTACGCAAACGTGGAGATCGGCGAAGAAGTCCCCCAGGAGCTGTACGAATCCGTGGCGCAGGTGCTCGCGTACGTATATCATATTCAGGGTAAGATCTGATTGGCTTTTGTAACTGCAGGGCATCCGTTTACGCTACCTGATGCATTCCCCGGCTGCTATCCGATATATGGCGATCTTCCGGGAAAACGCCGGCAGGTTTTCGCAGCGCACGGGTCGGGCCCCAATCGCCATCCGGGCTCTGCGGGCCCTGAATCGCACATCCTGTGCGATGCTCCCTGACAGATAGGGCGTTTTCAGGAATCTCTGCCATCTATCGGGCTTCGCTCGCACGCCGGGAAACACATCAGGCATCGAGCCGGACGCTCTACAAGCTACAGATCTACTCACCCAGGGTAGAAGCGACGACTGCGTGATTTGATCGTAGGGGATCGTGATACGAAAGCAAGGCACCGGAGGCAGACGTATTCCGGATGACTCGCGATCTTGGAGCCGGAAATCCGGAATGCGGATGCGTAGGGGACTTGCGAGGTAATACATAAAAGCAGAAAGGAGGAGCGCACAGCATGAAACTACCGTTTAGCAAAGCCGATGCGGGCATCGCACTGTATGTCCTCGCAGCTTTCATCATGCTGATCGTGCCCGTACCTGCCTGGCTTTTGGATATACTGCTTGCCACAGACATCGCCGTATCCTTCACCATCATGTTCGGCAGTATGTTTGCCAAAGAAGCACTGGATATGAGCTATTATCCCACCATGCTTCTGTTTTCCACCATCTTTCGAATCGCACTGAACGTATCCTCCACCAGACTGATCCTGGCAACGGGAAATCCGGGAAACGTGGTTATGACCTTCGGAGAGTTCGTAGGCGGAAACGACCTGATCATGGGCGCCATCGTTTTTATCATTCTGATCCTGGTGCAGTTCATGGTCATCAACAAAGGTTCGGAACGTGTAGCTGAAGTAACCGCAAGATTTACCCTCGATGCCATGCCGGGAAAGCAGATGGCCATCGATGCGGACCTCAATACAGGCGCCATCAATGACGTGGAAGCGAAAAGAAGGCGTGAAAAGATCCAGCAGGAAAGCGCATTTTTCGGGGCTATGGACGGTGCCGTAAAATACGTAAAAGGAGATGCCACAGCGGGTCTGATCATATCTGCCGTCAATATGGTAGGCGGAATCGCCATGGGCGTACTTCGCCGGGGCATGACACCCCAGGAAGCGCTTTCGGCGTATTCCATCATGACTATCGGTGACGGCCTGGTATCCCAGCTTCCTTCCCTCCTCATCTCGCTTGCCACCGGTATGCTGGTGACCAAAGGAAGCAAAGAAGCGGATTTCGGAATGGAGCTGGTTTCCCAGCTGTTCGGTGTACCGCGTTCCATGTACATGGTAGGCGCGGTCATGTGCTTTTTGGGAATCGTCACTCCCTTAAATACCATAATTTTTCTGGGGATCGGCCTTACCTTTATCGTAGTGGGCAGACAGATGGCGGGGACCATAGAGACGGCGCAGATCGAGAGTCAGGCTACGGAAGAAGAAGTGGCTGCGGAAGAGATCCGGCAGCCGGAAAATGTTACTTCCCTTTTGCAGGTGGATCCCATCGAGCTGGAATTCGGTTACGGTATTATTCCTTTAGCAGACGTCAATCAGGGCGGCGATCTTTTGGACCGCGTGGTCATGATCAGAAGACAGATCGCTTTGGAACTGGGAAGTATCGTGCCCATCATTCGTTTGCGTGATAACATCCAGCTGAATCCGAACCAGTATATCATCAAGATCAAAGGCGTACAGGTCTCGGAAGGCGAGATACTGTTCGATCATTATATGGCCATGAACCCCGGTTACGTGGAAGAGGAGATCACGGGAATCAAAACATTTGAGCCCTCCTTCCATCTGCCGGCAGTATGGATCACGGAAGGACAAAGAGAGCGGGCCGAGTCCCTTGGCTATACCGTAGTGGATCCGCCGTCCATCATCGCGACCCATTTGACGGAGATCATCAGACGGCACATCGCAGAGCTTCTGAGCAGGCAGGATGTGCAGAATCTGGTGGACAACCTGAAAGAATCCAATCCGTCGCTTGTGGAAGAACTGGTGCCGAAGATGCTGGGACTCGGAGAAGTGCAAAAAGTTCTTCAGAATCTCCTGGCGGAAGGAATATCCATCAGAGATCTTTTAACGATCTTCGAGACCATGGCAGATTACGCGCCTACCACGAGAGATACGGATATTTTGACGGAATACTGCAGGCAGGCATTAAAGCGTGCCATCTCTGCCAAGTACTTCCCGGCCAATGAGACCACCAGCGTGATTACATTGGATCCGAAAGTGGAGCAGGAGATCATGGGATCCGTGAAGCAGACGGAGCAGGGCGCTTATCTTACCCTGGCGCCGGATCGCACCAAAGCGGTCATGGCTTCTGTTCAGGCAGAAACAGAGAAACTCGAGAATATGGGGAAAAATCCCATTATCATCACTTCGCCGATCGTCAGAATGTACTTCAAGCGCATGACGGAGGATTATTTCAAAGATCTGATCGTGGTTTCCTACAATGAAGTGGAATCCAATGTTGAATTACAGTCAGTTGGGATGGTGAGCGCATGATCATCAAAAAGTTTATCGGAAAAACTGAAGAAGAGGCTGTTCAGGCTGCAAGAAAAGAGCTTGGTGACGGCATTGTGATCATGAACGTTAAAAACGTCAAGAAGAAGGGGCTTTTTTCCATCTTCCGCAAGCAGCAAAAGGAAGTGACCGTTGCACTGGAAGAAGAGGAACTGGGAAAGAACAGACCTGCAGCGGAAGATGAAGAACTCAAGCAGGCTCTGGCTCAGGTAAGCCGGATCGCAAGAGAAGCGGAAGATAAAGAAAAAGTCGCATCGGTGGCAGAAACGACGCCCACTCCTGCAAAAGCCAAAAACGTGGCCGGGCTTTATGAAGCCGGCATGCAGAAAACACCGGAACCGGCCCCTGCACCCGTTCCTGTCCCTGCCCATACCCCTGAAAAAGAGGATCTGAAGGCGGACAATTTTGACAAGCGGCTGGAGAGTCTGCAGGAACTTTTGGAAAAGCAGATCACTTCCCCCATCCGAAGGGGTGTGGATCTTGCCAAAGACGACGAAAATGAAGACGAGACAGACAGCAACATCGCATTTTTCCGGGTGTTGTATCAGGTAATGCTGGATAATGAGGTGGAGGAAAAATATGCCAACGCCATGATCGACGAGCTGGCGGACTGCGTAAAGCCCAACTCTTCCCTGGATCATCTGCTTTCTACGGTTTATCAGCGGATGGTACTTAAATTCGGCGAGGCAGACACCATAAGACCCTCTGTAAAAGGTCCCAAGGTGATCTTTTTCATCGGCCCCACCGGCGTGGGAAAGACAACCACCATCGCCAAGCTGGCTTCCTGCTTTACCGTGGAAGAGCGGAAAAAGATCGCCCTTTTAACATCGGATACTTACAGGATCGCTGCCGCTGAGCAGCTTCGGACCTATGCCAATATTCTGGAGGTGCCCTTCAGGATCATTTACACCCCTTCCGAGCTGTGCAGTGCCATTCGTGATTTTGCCAAGTGTGACTATATTCTGGTGGACACCGCCGGACACTCGCCCCACAATGCGGCGCAGAAGGAAGGTATGGCCGACCTTCTCGGAGCATTGGATTATTCCGTGGAAAAAGAAGTGTTCCTGGTGGTCAGCGCTACCACAAAATACAGAGACCTTTGCTCCATTGCGGATTCCTACAGAAAGATGACGGACTATTCGCTGATCTTTACCAAAGTGGATGAAACCACTACCCTGGGAAGCCTTCTGAATCTGCGCCTTTATACAGGAGCGCCTTTGGCGTATATCACCATCGGGCAGAATGTGCCGGATGATATTGAAGTGTTCAATGCGCAGGAAACCGTTAAAATGTTGCTGGGCGGCCAGTCGGACGCTGCAGCGGAATAGGAGGCGGTATGGATCAGGCGCAACAACTTCGAAATATCATAAAAATGAACCAGCCCGCCCAACAAAGGCCTTTGGCCCGGGTCATTACCGTTACCAGCGGTAAAGGCGGCGTGGGGAAATCCAATACAGCCATCAACCTGGCGATCCAGTTCCAGAAACTGGGGCAGCGGGTGATCATTCTGGATGCGGATTTCGGACTGGCCAATATTGAGATCATGTTCGGTACCGTACCCCGGTATAACCTCAGTGATCTGATCTATCAGGGAAAAGATATTACCGAGATCATCACCTGGGGACCCGGCAACGTAGGATTTATCTCCGGCGGTTCGGGAATTGCGGGCATGGCCAATCTGAGCCGTGATTATCTGGTGTATATCATACAGAATCTGGCAAAGCTGGATTCTATTGCGGATATTATCATCATTGATACGGGAGCAGGTATTTCCGATGCAGTGCTGGAATTTTTGGTGGCCAGCGGAGAGATCCTTCTGATCACCACGCCGGAGCCCACATCCATTACGGATTCCTATTCACTGGTAAAGGCATTAAACCGGCATCCCAGATTCCTTCGGGATATGACTCAGATCAAGATCATTGCCAACAGGGTGGAGGACCCTGACGACGGACGCAATCTCTATGCCAAGCTGAACGCAGTGGTAGCCAGATATCTGAAGGTACCCATTTCCTATTTGGGAAGCATACCCCAGGATCAGAAGCTGGCAAGTGCGGTGATGCAGCAGCTGCCGGTATCTTTGGCCGACGAGGGGGCTAAATCCGCAAGAGCCTATGAGCAGATCGCCAGAGTGCTGATGTACGGAGAACAGGAAGCACAGGTAAAAAAGAGAGGGATGGCTGCTTTCTTTTCCCATATCATTGCAGGTAAGCGGGGATGAGAACATAAATCCGTGAAAGAAATAGAGAAATTGAAACATGAGTGACATAAGAGGTAAAAATATGCTGACCAAAATTGTGAATCCCGGAAATAAAGTAGATATTGTAGTCAAGGATCTGAAGGAGCCGGAAGGAAAAAAGACCTATGAATCCAGAGTATATGATGTGCTCTCGGAAGAGGAATTCGAGATCCATATGCCCATGGAAAAGACCCGGCTGATCCTTTTGCCGGTGGACGGGGTATACGATTTTTACTTTTATACCAACAACGGGCTGTATGAGTGCAATGCCAGGGTTAAGGACCGTTACAAATCGGGCAGCACCTTTATCCTGCTTTGTGAGCCCACCACAAACCTTCGGAAATATCAGAGAAGAGAGTATTATCGTTTCGCCTGCGTGCTGAAGATGGCTTCCCGAAAGCTTCGGGATGAGGAGCTGGAAGCAGCCCAGAGAAACGAACAGTTTTACCAGGACGGACTTCCCTTAGAGCACAGCGTGATCGTGGACATCAGTGGCGGCGGCGTCAGATTCGTATCCAGAAGCCGCTATGATGCGGGAACGCTGATCTATCTGACTTATAAGCTCAATATCAACGGAGCGGATAAGGATTATCAGATCACGGGAAAGATCCTGGATTCCTATGAAGTCGCCGGAAAACCCGGCCAGTATGAACACAGAGTGAAGTATCTGAACATGGACAACGATGTAAGAGAAGAGATCATCCGGTACATTTTTGAGGAAGAACGAAAAAACAGACAAAGGAGAAACGGATAATTGGCTAAAAAAATTCTCATTGTAGATGACTCTGCACTTATGAGAAGGGTTATCTGTGATATCATCAAATCAGACAATCGTTTTGAAGTGGCGGATATCGCTATGAACGGGGAAGAGGGTCTGCAGAAGATCCTGACCGAAAACTATGATGCGGTTGTGATGGACCTTGTGATGCCGAAGATGACCGGTATCGATGTCCTCAAGCAGATGCAAAAAAGCAGAAACCGCACCAGGATTCTGGTTTTATCCTCCCAGACAACGGAGGGTGCACAGATCACCATGGAAGCCTTAGAGCTGGGCGCCGTGGACTTTATGCACAAACCGTCCTCCATTATGGGAGCCCAGAGAGAAGAGTTTGCGGGAGAGTTTCTGGATCGTCTTTACGCCGTTTCCATCAGCCGCTTCATACCGCGT
Organism: Lachnospiraceae bacterium; assembly: GCA_024685005.1. Lineage (GTDB taxonomy): Bacteria > Bacillota > Clostridia > Lachnospirales > Lachnospiraceae > RGIG7926. The sequence goes on along the minus strand of JAIKWF010000068.1, from coordinate 4,468 downwards.
CCTTCTGTTACAAGGACTGCCCCTGCGGCGAGTCCGGTAACACCTCAGGTCGTAAGACCCAGAGCTGCGGGAGCTCCTTCGGATACCATTGTGGCTGTTGCATCTTCCACGGGAGGGCCGAAGGCATTGCAGGCAATGATACCTCTTCTGCCGGAGAATCTGGCGGCACCGGTGCTGATCGTACAGCATATGCCGGTTGGCTTTACCGCATCTTTGGCAGCAAGGCTGGATACCCAGAGCAAGCTCCATGTGGTGGAGGCAGCAGACGGAATGCCTGTTGAGACAGGGAATGTCTATGTTGCACCCGGCGGGTTGCACATGCATGTGGTACAAAAGGGGAGAGGTCATGTGATCCGTCTTTTGGACGGGGAAAACAGAGAAGGTGTTAAGCCCTGTGCCAACTACATGTACGAGTCTTTGGGGGAATGCGGTTACAACAATGTGGTCTGCGTGGTTATGACCGGAATGGGAGCTGACGGCACAGAGGGGATCGCAAATCTGAAACCTCTTAAAAAAACTTACGTCATAACCCAGGAGCAGTCTACCTGCGTCGTTTACGGTATGCCCAGAGCAGTTGTTGCAAAGGGATTGTCTGATCAAGTGGAACCGTTGGAAAATCTGGCTTCGGCCATCACAAAACAGGTGGGGGTTAAATAACATGGATGTAACACAATATCTTGAAATTTTCCTCGATGAAACAAAAGAACATCTGCAGACGCTTTCGGATCAGTTCATGATCCTTGAGCAGGACCCGGAAAACATGGACACCATTAATGAGATTTTCCGTAGTGCGCACACACTGAAGGGAATGGCCGGTACCATGGGGTATAAAAGGATGCAGAACCTGACCCATGACATGGAGAATGTCTTTTCCGAAGTCCGCAACAACACCATTAAGGTGGACGGTCCCATGGTGGATCTGTTATTCCAGTGCCTGGATGCTCTTGAAGAGTATACGGACAACATTGCCAATTCTTCCGATGAGGGAGATAACGACAATGAGCATCTGATCAAGGCGCTGAATGATTATCTTGAGAAAAAAACCGCCGGCGGTGAGGCTGCTCCCGCAAGCGAGCCCGCAAAGGAAGAGCCTGCACCTGCAGCTGCCGAAGAAGCCTCCGCAGAAGATGTATCGGATAAGGCAAAATGGGATCAGATCAAGATCGGCGAGAGCGAGACATCCGTTCTTTCCGAAGCGGTTTCCCAGGGCAAAAAAGTATACGGCGTGACGGTATATGTACAGGAGAGCTGCATCTTAAAGGCAGCCCGTGCATTTTTGGTATTCAAAGCCGTGGAAGATCTGGGCGAGATTATTTTGTCCGAGCCCTCGGCACAGGATATAGAAGATGAGAAATTCGAATTTGACTTCAGCATGATCGTGATCACAGACGCTGATGAAGAAGCGGTCAAGAAAGCGGTCATGAGCGTTTCCGAGATCGAAGCGGCTTATGTGGGAGCCATGGAATTCGGTCAGGAAGCAAAGGCAGAGGCTTCTTCCGATACCAAGGAAGAGACCGCAGTGCAGAAAGCACATCCCAGTCCTGCTGCACCGGACCACGGAGCAAAGAACGGCGCTGCCGGCAAACCTGCAGCAGCACAGAAGGCAGGCAAGCCTATTGTAAACAGAACAGTTCGTGTGGATATCGAGAAACTGGATGTTCTGATGAATCTGGTCAGTGAGCTGATCATCGCAAAGAACTCCCTGGTTTCCGCATCTACCCAGGAGGGACTGGAGACCAACGGATCCTTCAACGAGCAGATCGAATATTTGGAAAGTGTTACCACCAACCTGCATGAATCCGTTATGAAGGTCCGGATGGTGCCTATTGAAAATGTAGTACAGAAATTCCCGAAGATGATCAGAGATCTTTCCAAGCAGCTGAACAAAAAGATCTCCCTTCAGATGTCGGGTGAGGAAACAGAGCTTGACCGTACCGTGGTAGATGAGATCGGAGATCCTCTGATGCACTTGCTTCGTAACTCCGCGGACCACGGACTGGAGACACCGGATGTCCGTCTTGAAAGAGGAAAGCCGGAAGAAGGAACCGTATTCCTCAATGCTTACCAGGATGGTAATACCGTTGTGATCGAAGTAGGTGATGACGGTAACGGTATCGATGTGGATGCAGTCAGAAGAAAAGCCATCGAGCGGGGCACCATTACCGCAGAGCAGGCTGAGAACATGGAGGACAAGGACATCGTAAACCTTCTGTTCCTTCCCAGCTTCTCCACTGCAAAGCAGGTTACCGATATTTCCGGACGAGGCGTTGGTCTGGACGTTGTAAAATCCAAGATCGAATCTCTTTCCGGTGAAGTAGATGTAAAGACCAAACTTGGAGAGGGTTCCACCTTTACCATCAGACTTCCGCTTACACTTGCCATCATTCAGGCTCTCATGGTTGAGATCGGCGGAGAAAAATATGCAGTATCCTTAGGATCCATTCAGACCATAGAGGATGTGGCAAAGAGCGAAGTGAAGCTGGTGGAGAACAAAGAAGTTATGAATCTGCGTGGTACCGTAGTACCCCTTGTGCGGATGAACAAAGTACTGGATATCGAATCCACCAAAGGACCGGATGACAATCTTCTGGTCATCATCGTTAAGAAAGGTGATAAACTGGCAGGCCTTGTAGTAGATGAGCTTATGGGTCAGCAGGAGATCGTTATCAAGTCACTCGGCAAATACATCAACAAATCCAAGATCATCAGCGGTGCAACCATCCTCGGCGACGGCGAGGTTGCTCTGATCCTGGATACCAATGCTTTGATTTAAGGGGGTTGCGTCATGGAAGAATTAATGGATTTGCAGCAGGAGGAATTCGAACAGGTTCAATACATTGTGATCCGTTTTGGCGAGGAAGTGTTCGGTATCGACATCAAATACGTGGACAACATCGTCAGAATGCAGCGGATCACCAGAGTACCAAACGTTGCGCCGCACATTAAAGGCGTGCTGAATCTCCGTGGTGAGGTGATCCCCGTGATCAGCCTCAGGGTGAAGATGGGCCTTGAGAAAGATGAAGTCACCAAGACAACCCGTATCATCATCATTAAACTGGAATCCGGAGACTGCGTCGGTGTGCTGGTGGATGAGGTTCTGGAAGTGATCATGCTTGATTCCAACCAGATCGAAAAAGTTGGCTACAATTCCAAGGAAACAGTAGCAAGTTTCCTGTTTGGCGTGGGCAAAGATGCGGAGAGAGACAGACTGATCTCGCTTCTTGACATTAATGCGGCCTTCGGGGACAAAGAAGGTCTTGCGCCGCAATAATACGAAAGGGTTAACGATAGACGGAAAGGCATCTGCCTGCCCGTCTATTGTTATTGAATACGGGGTAAAGCAATGGCAAACTTTGATCTGAACAACGTATCGCAGCAGTATTTTGATGTATTGAAAGAAATCGGAAATATCGGTGCAGGGAATGCCACTACCGCACTGGCCCAGATGCTGGGACAAAAAGTGGACATGAAAGTTCCCCAGGTAAGATTGCTTGATTTTCAGGAAGTGGGAGCCATTATGGGCGGAGAGGAACAGATCATGGCAGGTATTTACCTGCTGGTGGAAGGTGATATCACCGGAAGCATCATGTTCCTTTTGCAGCAGGAAGCAGCTCATATTCTGGTAAATCAGCTGATGGGCGTGGGAACAGACGGAAATATGGAGGGGGGCTTTGACGAGATCGAGCTTTCCGCCTTAAAAGAAATCGGGAATATCATTACCGGAGCATATCTGAATTCTCTTTCCATGTTGACCAACATGAAGATCTATCCATCGGTACCGGATCTGAGTATCGATATGGCAGGCGCGATCCTTTCCGTACCGGCTATTGAGTTCGGTGAGGTGGGAGACAAGATGCTTTTGATCCAGACACAGTTTACGGATGAAAAAGAGATCGATGGATTTTTCATTTTGGTACCGGATCTGGAATCTTATGATAAGATCATGAGTTCACTGGGAATGGGATAATAGAGGAGAAGTAAAATGAGTGAGATCATTAAGGTGGGAATGGCGGATTTGAAGGTCTGCAAAGCGCCGGATGGACTGACGACACTCGGACTCGGCTCCTGTATCGGAATTGCGATCCGCGACCCGGCAAAAGGGATCGGCGGACTGGCGCATATTATGCTGCCGGACAGCACGGCCATCAAAGACAATTCCAACATTCCTAAATTTGCAGACACAGGCATAGAAGAACTGGTAAAACAAATGGTTGCGGCTGGTGCCATGCGGTCCCGGCTGGAAGCCAAGATCGCAGGCGGAGCTCAGATGTTCGCCTTTTCCAGCAAAGCAGGCGGAGCACAGGTGGGCGCCAGAAACGCGGAAGCTGTTAAGAAGAAGCTGAAGGAAATGCGGATCCCGATCCTGGCGGAAGACACCGGGAAAAACTTCGGACGAACCGTAGTCTACTATCCGGCAAACGGCAACTTCCTGATCCGCGCCGTGGGACGAGACGAGTATGTGATCTAA
>JAIKWF010000085.1 GCA_024685005.1 Lachnospiraceae bacterium | reverse complement strand
GGTATCAATAAATAAGAAGGTGGTGTGAACTAAATGAAGATAACAATACTTATGGGAAGCCCCAACAAAAATGGCTCAACAAGTATTCTTGCAGATGAGTTTAAAAGGGGGGCAGAGGAGGCCGGTCATACCTGTGAAGTCATAGATGTGTGTCATGCCAATATTCATCCTTGCATTGGGTGTGTAGCCTGCGGATACGAAGGAACTTGCGTTCAGAATGATGATGTGGAGATGATAAGGGCAAAGCTTCTGTCATCAGATATGGTGGTATTTGCAACACCACTATATTACTATGGCATGAGTGCGCAGTTAAAGGCTGTAGTGGATAGATTCTGCGCTTATAACAGCAGCTTAAACAGAAGGCATTTGAAATCGGCGCTTCTTACGGTGGCGTGGAATGCGGATGACTGGACCTTTGAAGCCCTGGTATCGCACTATAAAACTCTGGTACGTTATATCAACTTCGAGGACAAAGGTATGATCCTGGGATATGGCTGCGGCACTCCATCTATGACAAAAAGAAGCGGATGTCCGGAGGATGCATACGGGCTGGGAAGAAGTTTGTAAGCTTGCGGAATATAGATCTCTTGCATCGGTAAGGAAGTATGAAAAACCTCCCGAGACAAGTGCTCCAAGTAGAAGACCCGGTATGGGCATGGACGATTAAATACAGGCGGATAGCTGCGTTCCCAGCGTGGCTACCCTATTTTTAAAGGAACTATATGCGAACATGCACCTGCCTTTCGAGGGTTATGCAAAATTACATTAAGTCTCCCTTAAGTTCATCCAATAACATTTTTGCCGCAGGTGTAAATACCTGATATTTCTTCCAAATGATATATAGTGGCGAAGGGGTGTGCGGTGACAGCGGACGAAAACAGAGTCTGCTGTCATTGCCGGTATAGATCAGTTTATCGAGACAGATTGCACAACCAAGCCCTTCCGTAACCATTATGGATGCATTAAAAAGCATATCGTATGTAGCAACTATGTTCAGATCTTTTTTGGCCTCTCCAAACCATTCCAGAAGATCATCTTTTAGTCCCTGATGAGAGCAGATCAGAGGGACATCGGACACATCCTCTATTGTGATAGCCTCCTTTTCTGACAATGGGTGATCTTTTCTCATAAGAAGTCCCCACCTGTCCTCAAAAGGAATTTTAAGGTAGTTGTACTTGGACAGATTGACAGGCTGCACGATCACAGCCATATCAAGAAGTCCTTTATCCAGCCTTTCTTCAATCATATCTGTACCGCTTGAATGAAAGTGGAAATGAATCCGGGGATACTTTTGGCTGAGTTTTTTTACAGTCTGAATGAAGATGCTCATGCCCTCGGATTCTGCGCAGCCGATATGGATATCTCCACCGGTCAGATCATCAAGTGATTTGAATTCTTCGGTCGTTTTATCAACCATGGATATGATTTCTTCAGCCCTTCGGCGTAAAAGGATACCTTCATCAGTCAGCGAGATATGATGACTGTGCCTTTCAAAAATCTTCTTTCCCAGTTCTTCTTCGAGTGCCTGCATCTGCCTGGTTAGTGTTGGCTGTGAAATGTGCAGGTAGTCAGCAGCTTTTGTTATATTCTGGTCTTTTGCAACCTGTAAAAAATATCGTAATAATCTGATTTCCATGAAATTCACCCCTATAAAAAAGATAGCATTCCCATCCGAGAAATGCAATATATGAATAACATGAAATGTAAAATAGGTATTATACATTTCATGGAGCGAAATATATAATCAAAGAAAAAAGGAATGGAACGTGCAGGATGATAGAAAAGGTTTTGGAATACTTGAACACAGGGCATGGTGAGGAAATGACGGAAGAGCTGAGCAGATGTTCTCTTGAACAGAGTCAGCTTGCCATAAAGCAGACCATGGATCTTAATAATCAGTATCATACCCCGGAGGAGATAATTCGTATTATGTCGGAACTGACAGGCGGGGAGCTGGATGAATCTTTCCGGATGTTTCCGCCTTTTTATACTGATTTTGGAAGAAACATCCATATTGGCAGAAATGTGTTTATCAATTCCGGATGTCACTTCCAGGATCAGGGAGGGATATATATCGGAGATGACGTGCTCATCGGGCATAATGTTATACTTGCAACCATTGACCACGATCTTGATCCTTTTGACAGACATAATCATTATGCACCCATACGGATCGGAAACAGAGTGTGGATCGGATCGGGAGCGATCATAACAAAAGGCGTGTGTATAGGTGACGGAGCGGTTGTTGCTGCAGGAGCCGTGGTAACGAAAGACGTTGAAAAAAATATCATTGTTGGCGGTGTGCCAGCAAAGTTCATTAAGAAGATTGAAATAAAAGATAAGGAGATGGTGTGATATGAAGGTGGTCGCGATTAACGGAAGTGCAAGGAAGAATGGCAATACGGATATCCTGATCAAGGCCGTATTTGAAGAACTTAACAGGGAAGATATTGAAACGGAACTGATAGAGCTGGCCGGACAGATCATAGAACCATGCAAGGCTTGTTTTGCCTGCGGAGGAAAAGAAAACTGTGTCCATAAAACAGATGTGTTCTCAGAGATTTTTGAAAAAATAAAGTCTGCTGACGGCGTGATCCTGGGGAGTCCGGTATATTCCGCAAATATATCATCCAATATGCAGGCGTTACTTGAGAGAGCGGCTGTAGTATGCGATATGAATACGGGGCTAATGCAACATAAAGTGGGAGTTTCCGTGGCTTCGGTGAGGCGTGCGGGCGCCCTGCAGGCGGTTGATACCATGAATCATTTCTTCTTAAATCATGAAATGTTCGTAGTGGGATCGACATATTGGAACATGGGCTATGGACAGATGCCGGGGGACGTGGAAAAGGATGAAGAAGGAATAAACAATATGCATAATCTCGGCAGTAACATGGCATTTCTTTTAAAAGCAGTTGAGAGGGAAGGGAAATGAAGAAGACAATCAGTCTGATAACCGCTTTGCTGGTTGTATTTGTCCTCTCGGCATGCGGCAGGCTATGGATGAATATGATATTCCGCGAGAGGAGATCTTCGTGATCACAAAGATATATCCGAGCCAGTTTAATGACCCCGAAACTGCTATAGACATGGCACTTGAAAAACTTGATATCGGATACATTGACATGATGCTTTTGCACCATCCCGGGAACGGAGACGTGAAAGCATACAAGACGATGGAAAGATATGTAGAGGAGGGAAAGATCCACTCTCTTGGTCTGTCAAATTGGTATGTGGAAGAGCTGACGGAGTTTCTGCCACAGATCACCATTACTCCGGCACTTGTTCAAAATGAGATACATCCATATTACCAGGAGCAGGAGGTTGTTCCGTTCATTCAGGATAAAGGTATTGCGGTTCAGTGCTGGTATCCGCTGGGAGGAAGAGGATACACTTCAGAACTTCTCGGTGATGAGACTATAAAATCAATCGCAGAAGCTCACGGCGTATCATCTGCACAGGTCATTTTGCGGTGGGATCTGCAAAGAGGTATTGTGGTCATACCGGGATCAGGAAATCCGGATCATATAAAAGAGAATCTCGATCTGTTCGGTTTTGAGCTTACAGAAGATGAAATGGAGCAGATTTCCCTGTTGGATCGTGGCGAAAAGCATGACTGGTATTGAAAATACAAAATATGCAATTATATGGCGAGAAAAGCTATTAGTGCAAAAAAGGACCTGCGGGAGCAATGCAGAATGCACATATACAGAACTATAGGAAATTTGTTAAAAATGACCCTTGAATCATGCGTCAAAAATGTGATATCCTAAAAATCGACGAGTGGCAGTAACTGCGTAAATCCAGTTATTGCCGCTTTATTTTTTAGCACAGAAGCGTGTGGCCTTTGGCGTAAATCCGGCTTAAGGTTACACGCTTATTTTTTATGCGCGAGGAGGATGTGAAAAAATGAACGGAAACGAGAACAGGTATCTTGGAGAAGAGCCGGTAGGGAGCCTGATGCGGAAGTACGCCATACCCTGCATCATATCACTGCTGGTGGGAGGACTTTACAACATCGTGGATCAGATATTCATAGCAAATGCCAGCTATCTGGGATCCTATGGTAATGCGGCAAATACGGTGGTATTTCCACTGACTGTTATTGCTCTTGCCATAGCGGTAATGATCGGGGACGGGTGCTGCGCTTTTGTTTCATTAAGCCTCGGAAAGCAGGAAAGCGACAGGGCAAGGAAAAGCGTAGGCAATTCCATTTTGCTGATGATCATAAGCAGTATTGTACTGATGGCACTGTATCTTATATTCAGTGACGGGATACTGACCATGTTCGGCGGCACTGTAAATGCCGAAACCTTCAGGCATTCCAGGGAGTATTTCTTCTATATCACCCTTGGTATACCCTTCTATATGTTCGGACAGGCCATGAATCCCGTGATCCGTGCGGACGGAAGCCCGAAATTTGCAATGATATCAACGCTTGCCGGAGCAGTGATCAATATTATCCTTGATCCGATCTTCATCTTTGGATTCAGGTGGGGGATGATGGGAGCTGCAGTGGCTACGGTTATCGGGCAGATTGCTACAGCAATCCTGGCAGTGTGGTACATCGTACATATGAAGATCGTAAAGCCCGGAAAGGCTGATTACAGACTGAGTGCTGATATCGTGAAGAGGACACTGGTGCTTGGCGTGACCAGCTTCCTGTCACAGATATCTCTTGTCGCCGCAATGGCAGCGATCAATAACATGATCCGCAAGTATGGCGCTCTGGATGAGATCTTTGGCCAGGAGCAGCATGCGAAAATGGCGATTCAGAGGTGTGTTTATCGGACACCTTAAGTTGCATACTTGTATCATAGCAAAAAAACGATCCGCAACAGAAAGGTGGATAAGGCCATGAAAGATGTATATTTTACCATTACCGGAATGAATCATTATCTTGGCAGCGATTTCCTTAAGAAGGGGATGAAGGTAAAGCTGATCAAGGAGCCTGACAACGAGTATGACAAGGAGGCTATCCGTGTTGAGCTTAAAGGTCTGGGCAAGATCGGCTATGTGGCAAACAGCCCATACACAGTGATCGGTGAGAGCAAGAGCGCCGGTCGTATGTATGACCTCATGAAGAAGAAAGCCAAGGGCAAGGTGCTTCTGGTGACAGCAAAGGGTGCTCTCTGCGAGCTGAAGGAGGGCTGATGCTCATATGATGAGGTTCATATACTGGGTAAGGAAGTGCCTCCGGGGTAAGAATAAATATTGTAAAGGCATTTGTATGACCTGTGCATATTATGAGCAGTGCAAGGGTGACTCGGATATGCAATAGACGAAAAGCAAGAGTGTACGATAATTTTCCCACTAAATGATGTAAAGCTGCCTGAATTGTGGTAAAATCGAGAAAACCTACAAGGAGGTACACATCATGCCAAAGGGAACCAATCAGAAGCTGAAACTGTATTATTTGAGCCGTATCATGACGGAGAAGACCGACGATGAGCATCATATCACGATGCCGGAGATTCAGAGGGCACTGGAGGGCTACGGTGTCACCGCTGACCGGAAGAGCCTGTATGACGATCTGGAGGC
>JAIKWF010000059.1 GCA_024685005.1 Lachnospiraceae bacterium | reverse complement strand
TTGTTCGTAACCTTCTAAGAAATTATCCCAGTAAGGAGAGAACGCCCTGGTTGGACTGATTAGCCTGTGCCAGCATAGACTGACCTGCCTGAGCAAGGATGTTGTTGTTCGAGTAACGAACCATTTCTGTAGCCATATCGGTATCACGGATCTGGCTTTCAGCTGCTGTAGTATTCTCAACTACGTTGTCCAGGTTCTTGATGGTGTGCTCCAGACGGTTCTGGATAGCACCAAGTGCAGATCTCTGATCGGAAACTTTCTGAAGAGCTGCGGCAATAGTATCAATTGCAGCATCTGCATTCTTACTATCAGCGCCATCTACATGAAGTTTTCCGTCGCTATCAAGAAGTCCTAAGCCTGAAGAACTCATGGAACCGATTTCTACAGAAATCTTATTATCAGCAGAAGAATCAGCACCTACGTGAAGGTCTAACTTCAAAGGATCAGGTACATATGTATTTTCGTAAGCACCAATTGTTGCAACGCCATTAGAAACCTTAACTGTAGCATTAACCTCTGAACCAACCTTAAGATCCTTGAGCTGGGCTGCCGTAGCATCGCCAGAGACACTGATAGCCTTCTGAACACTAGTAGCATCTACTTTATCAAGCTTTTTCTGAACAGTGACTGAAGCGGCCTGGTCAGCATCTGTTACGGTCATGGATAAGCCCATCTTCTTTAAGTCGTTTGCAGTATAGGATCCATTTCCTCCGATTTTAAAGATTTCTGCGTCCTTATCCCAAGTAACTGCGACGGTACCGTCCGTCGAATCATTTAATGCATTTAATAAATCTCCATTCAAAGAGTCTGCATCAAGCGCACCAGTTGCATTAGTCTTAGATGAATTTAACTCTGCGGTTACGCTTCCGAGTTTAACGGTTCCAGCCTGAAGTTCAGCACCCTTCGCAACATTAGCCTTGTACGTTCCTACTGCGGTATATTCACCAGCGGCGCTGGTTTTACCCTTAGAATCACCCTGAAGCAGATAGGTCTCGTTGAACTTGGTTGTTACAGATACACGGTCAATTTCGGTTGTCAGCTGATTGATCTCATCCTGGATGGACTGACGATCGGTTTCGCTGTTGGTTCCGTTTGCGGACTGGACTGCCAGCTCATTCATTCTCTGCAGCATGTCATGAACTTCGTTCAGAGCACCTTCAGCGGTCTGTACTGCGGAGATACCATCCTGAGCATTTGCGGAAGCCTGAGTCAGACCTCTGATCTGCTTACGCATCTTTTCACTGATGGATAATCCAGCTGCGTTATCAGCTGCACGGTTGATCTTGTAACCGGAAGATAACTTCTCAGTGGACTTTGCCTGGGTACCAGTGGTGATACCGAGCATTCTGTTAGAGTTCATAGCTGTAAGATTGTGTTGTACTACCATAATTTTTTCCTCCTTGAATTTACCTGTCGTCATCCGTGACGATCAGTGGCGGAAAACTCCGTTACGGGCCGTACGCTCCCTCCCATCATTTTCCAAATTAATTTGTTATGTACTATATATATCGGACAAAAATCCGATATATTAATACCAAAATAAAAAATTTTTTATTTTATTTTTTACTGTCCCAAAAAGCCGGCTCCACCACATGGGTCTGCTGCATATTTTTGTAGTAGTCCATAGCCACCCTGCCGGAGTTTCTGGATTGTCCGATCTTCTGCTTGGATCTTGCAAACTGGTCTTCCACAAGTTTTTTATTTCTTGCCTCAGATGCCTGAATGGATACGCTCTTCTCCGTAATGGCTGCTATCAATTCCTGCATCTGTTTGATCTGCGGTTTGCAAGCCAGCTTTCCTTCCGGCGTACTGATCTTCTCTTCCACTCTGGAATAGAGCTGTTCAAAGCCTTCATCCAGTCTGTCCATCTCTTCGATCAGTTCTGCCTTTTCATCGGTACTACGATCAAAAGCATCCCAGTCTACGGAATTCCCCTGCAGGAGCACTTCCTGTTCCTTGTTTTTCCCTTCAATCTGAGCCAGAACATTCAGCTTCTTTTGAAGGCTTTCTATCATAATTCCAATGTAATTTTGTTCCATTCGGCTGCCTTTATTTTACTTTTTTCATTACTTCTTTCCATGTATCGCGCATGGAACGAAGATGGGTATTTACCTCTTCCAGTATTTCCTTATCCTTATGGATGTTCGCATCCAAAAGACGCTGAAGCAGGTAAACATAGACTCTGTCAAAATCCTGTGCTACAGGATATTTATGATCAAGAGTTGTGCGAAACTCCTCTATGATCTTTTGTACCTTTATGATGTTGTTATTTGCTTTTTGGATATCATTCTGCTCGATACCCATGATGGCGATGTTGCAAAACTTGATGGCGCCTTCGTATAACATCAGGGTAAGTTCAGCAGGCGAAGCCGTCATCACTTTGTTTGTGTTATACTGCGCATACTGCGCTGCTGCATTCGGATTTGGCATAGATTTGTAGTCCTTTCCGATTTTTTATTATGCCGCGCGGGCTATCCCGCGCAGCATTCATGCATTACATACCCAGCAGTCCGCTAAGGGCACTGGTTTTGGAAGAAAGTTTGGCAAGCGCTGTTTCCATGGCACCAAACTTCTTGTACCACTTGTCCTCTAACGCTGTCAGTTTCTTTTCTTCTTCCGCGATCTTGGAAGTATAGCTCTTGTATTCTTCCGCCATCTGTTTGTCATTGTAGATCTTATAAGTGGTACGATACTCATCACCTTTTGTTTTCTCGGTAATGGTTGTGTATAACTTATTGGAAATCTCCTGGAAGAACTTCATCATCTCTTCCGGGTTGTTCTTGATAGCAGCCTGAAGCTTATCCGCATTCATGGACGTATTGGAATCATCCTTATCACCATCAATGTGGAGGGCATGACGCTCATTCTCAGCTGCATTGAAATACCCCAGTGTTCCGATTCCGAAATCCGCAAGCGACAATTCCTTATCGCCAATGGTAATTGAGGAACTCATCTCATTCACCAGCGCATCACGAAGACTGCCAAGGGTTTCGTCTTTCCTAAACAGGGAGTCTTTGATCTTTTTCTCCCAATCCTCCACCTGCTTATCCGACATTGCATATTTCTCATCATCCGTCAGCGGCTCATAACCCTTAGCAGAATCAGCATTATAAAGCTTGTCGAATTCGTTGATCAGTTCATTGTACTGCTTCAGGAAGTTCTTGATAGTGTCATAAACACCTTCATAGTCGTCTGCAGTGGTAACAGACACTTCCTGATCAGAAACTTTCTTTGCCACAACATTCAATCCGTTTACATTGAAATTGTTGCTAGCGCTTTCGAACTCCGCGCCGTTCAGCTCAATCTTGGCATTCTGTCCTTTGATCCTGGTAGCTGATCCCGGTCCGGAACCGGTGGAAAGAGATACTCCCAGTGCTTCAAGTCTTGCTTTAAAAGCATCACTGGCAACTGCATTCCCTTCACTATCCACGGTAGCATCGCTGTCAGCATCTTCTGTTAAAAGTCCAAGGCTTGCAAGGGCTTTGATGCCATTGTCATCTCCTGCGGTGATCTTAAAATCATTGTTCTCACCGCTTCCTTTTGCGGAAATGAACAGACGCTTGTTGGCTTCGTCAAAATTGGCGTTAACGCCCTTTTCCTTCAGCTTGGCAACGACATCAACCACCCGCATGTCGGACGATATCGAGATGGATTCGTCACCCACCTTGATCTCTGCGGTTTCTCCTTCCCCAAGTCCCATCAGATCACCCATTTTAGTGATGCCTGTGGTGGAGTCGGAAAGCTTGGCGCCTGTCAGATACCCTGATTTGGCAAGCTGCTTCACCTTCAGGGACTGTACGCCGTCAACTGCTTCGCCGTCAGCTGTCACATCCGCAATGGAATTGTCGGATGCGGTGGCTTTCTTCTTTACATAGGAAGATGAAAAGCGCATGTTGCTGATGGTTCCGGTATACATCTTGTATACCTTGCTGTTTAATTCCTTCCACGCATCCTGCTTCCATTGAAGCTTGGTCTGCGCTTTGGTCATGTTGTCTTTTTTGGTACTCTGGGCGGATACGAGCTGCGTAATGATGGACTCTGTATCAAGGCCGGAGTTCATACCTGTAATTCTGATCGGCATAAATTCACCTCCTAACGTTTTTCGTCAACGAGGATACCAGCCATCTCCCATACTTTCGCAATCATGTCCAGCGTTTTTTCGGGCGGCAGCTCCTTAATGACTTTCTTGGTGTCTTTGTCAACAATTTTGATCGTGACACGGTTTGTGCCCTCATGAATACCAAAGATGGCTTCTGAATTCTCCATCTTCTTGTTCATTTGAGCAACTGCATCCTTCATCTGCTCCTTGGAAGGCTGCTGATTCTGTGCGGCCTGCTGATTGCCGGGACCAGCGGAATCGGCTCCATCACCTTTTTCCTGAACGGATGCAACACCAACAGTAGTAGCATCAAGCTGCGCACCGATCTCCTGCGCTGCGGCATCCGTGCCTTCCGGAACAGCAGGTTTGACAACCTCTACAGGCTTAACAGTCTGCATCTGTACAGACATCAAACTTCCTAACGGTTCCATTGCCATGTTCCTCACCTCCGTGTGATTTAGCATAAAACATAAAGTGACCGGTGATATCTCTATCACCTATATCGGAAAAAGTCGCTTAATTCATAAGTACTTCTTCGATCCTTTTACAAAAGCCCCTTCAGATCCTCAGGTGTAGCCGTTTCCATAGCCTCCTGATTAGCCTTCTGGATCTGTACATAGACTTCTTTACGATACACAGGTACCTGCTTGGGCGCTGTGATCCCGAGCTTAACCTGCTCTCCTTTTACTTCCAACACCGATATCTCGATATTGTTGTTTATGATCAGGGAATCTCCCTTTTTTCTGGTTAAAGCCAGCATACTATGCTTCCTCCTTGCGGCGTTTTAAAATGTCGTAAACGGGGAATTTCACCGGATACTCTTCTCCCTCTGCGATCACCTGCGCTGCCTTGTGGGTATCCGCATTTACAATGATGGGACCGCGAAGGTTCACGCTCATCTGCGTAATGTCCTTAGGCACCGTAACGGTAACCAAAACCAGCATATTGTTGCTGTCAAGCTCCCCAAGGGGCTTTAAAAGCTCATCTTCGATCTCGGGATTATAACTCTCCATAACTGCCAGCGGATCCATCACGGGAATCGCAAACTGCGGTTCCTGAATCGACTGCAGCCACTGAATACCACGCGCATTCTCATCATCTGAATCATGAATCAGTGCAAAATCCACAAGATCCGGAAAACCTACCAGGCCTCCTACAAAATTGATCAGTCTGTCATCAGCCACATCAACTTTACCAAAAATTCTGGTCGTAACTTCCATAACTCGCTCCTTCCCCCATAATAATCGGCTTTAAAGCCACTTATAGTTATGAATAGTATACAATAATTTTCTAAAAATGAACAGATTTTTTTGCAAATTTTCTGAATTTTCCATCCCATTGTGTGCGAAACTCAATCCCTTGTATAAGCCTTTGAAAACAGCCACAATATCTGACGGTATACTCACTCTCCCCGAGCTGCTACACAGGAAATAGTTCCCCCAAATAGTCCAATAGTTCCTCGCATCTGTCCTGCATTTTTGAAAAAAGTGAATGTTCAAAGTCCAGCTTGATGGAAAGATCTGATTCCGATTCCATGGAAAGGGCTTCCTTTACATAGAGCTGCAAAAGGTCGTCGCAATACTCCATCAAAAGCGGAGCATCATTTTCCGTCAAGATAACGTGATACAGCTCGTCGTACCTTGTACAGTCGGCGGAATAACGGCTTTCCCCAAGTTTTCTTTCACGCAGTGCATCTGCAATGATCCGGTTCTTTGTCACCGCTTCTTTCAGCAGCTCAAATGCTGCAGCGCTGTCCTTCTTATGCTTCTGCGCGATCCTTTCAATGGCAGCTCTGTCCTCTTTCGTTCCCTTAGGAAGCCCCTCAATCCAACTGGTGATGGGGTATTCCTTTTGACAGTATTTCTCTATTGCATCCTGCAATGTCATTATTTTTGTTCCGCCGATCAGCGCTCCCCCCTCCGTTGCATCGATCACCGTGGCATCGGGATATCTGGGGATCAGCCGCTCAAAGCCTCTCAAAAAGAAAATCCAGTCTCCTCTGCTTCTTATGGGTTTTCCATCTATTCCGGTCACCATCTGATCCGAAGAAGACTCTTCTCGTTCCTCCCCGGTATGACTGAATCCTTCTTCGCTGTAGGCAAGATCCTGCCCTACCAGAATGATAGTCTTAAAACCTGCTGTCAAAAAAAGGCCGCACAGATTTGTCGCTACAGATCCGCCGTTCTCGAAATCGGATGTTTCTTTCCTAATTCCGGGTACCGTGTACAGATCCAGATTTACCGATTCATAGATCAGTTTTCCATTATATTTTTCCTGTATTGCTATATCAGATTTTGCGTTGACTAAAAACCGCAGCTTGCCTTCTTTATCAAAGGCCGTATATTTCTCACCGCCTTCGCTGTCCGCATGCGCCACCAGGTCCGGTTCAATTCCCATCTCTACCAGTTTTTTTGCAGCATGTGCCACCACGATCACAAGGGCTCTTTCCTTTAAATCACGAAGCCTTTCCGCGTTTTTTGAAAGTGAGGGGCCCGCTGCCACAATGACAATAGGAACATCCAAACTCGGTTTTGCGTCAAACAACTGCTCTACAACGCTGTTATCCGCCAGCTGCGACAACGCAAACAGCTCACATCTGGCATTCAGCTGCTGAAAACATTCCCTCGTTGCCACATCCGTGCTCAGCTCAAAAATGGCTTTCTTGAACAGCGCGATCATATCTCCGGCTTCTTTTACATAGCAGTCCGAAAAACCGGGAACCGGGATCAGTACCGCATGGTACATGTTGTGCATGGCAACTCTTTTGGCCAGCTCTTTTTCCAAAATGCTCTTTGCTTCTTCCAATGGTCCCACGGCAAGAGAAAAATCCGGGTCCTCCAAAAGGTCGCTGATGTCCGCCCTCTTGGAAAGTTCTGTGACAACCTGCCAGTTCGGCTCCCAGACAAGAATGGCCGCCCCTTTCGGAAGCGACTTGTACAAATCTCTTACAAAGGAGCCGTCTCCGATTCCCATGACCATGGCAAACAGGGTTTTGCTGCGGTCCGCAGGGGCCGCCTCTCGCAAGATTCTCTCGGCTTCCTCAAAACGCCTTTCCAGCTGTCCTTTAGCGCAGTTTGCGAATGATTTGTCCTTTTCCACCAAAGAAATCCCAAATCGCCGGTAAAACGCCCTTTCATTTTCTGTCCGAATACTCTCTGTCATAGGATTTTTCCCTCTCGACAGGAAAAGCAGGTCGCCCCTTTCGGAGTGCCTGCATTTTCCATTTATATTCATCTCTTACAGCTATTATCACAGGTAGTTCAGCAAAGTGGTCTGTGAAATCTTGCCTGTGGCCATCAGGGCCGCCTGGTAAGCCAGCTCTACGCTGGACAGATCCACTGCCACTTCCGCCATATCGATATCCTCGTTTTCGGATGATAAGCTCTTGAAGTTGGTCTGCTGTTTGGAAAGTCTGTTGGACACCAGTTCCACTCTGGCACTTCTGTTACCGGTTTCGGTCAGTGCGTTGTTGGCCAGATTGTGGTGCTCTTTCATTTTGCCAACGCCGTCTTCAAACAGCTTTTGCATTTTATCATTTAAGTATACGTTCGCTTTTTCCGCTGCTTCCAGACGATCCTTTAAATCCTGATTGTTCGGATCCTCTGCCAGCTTGTTCTTAATGCTGGTGATATTCTTTTCCATGGCATCCACAGCTTCGATGGAGCGAACAATGTCGTCGATATCTCTGGCCAGAGATGTGGAAAAAAGCTCCTTTGCCAGGGTATTAACGCGAACCGTCTGGTTGAATCCCACATCGTAGGAAATGAACTGATTTGCATCATCCGTGCCCGCTGCCGGGTCAAAGGTTTTTTCCAGGTAACGCTCGTTGTAATAAACGTCCACGCCGTCTTCATTCTTGGATTCGCAGTAGAAATAATGCTCGGGACGAAGGTCTTTTGCTTCCCAATTGCTCTTCTGATAGGTGATGCGGATCTCGCCTTCATCCACGTTGGTACCGCCCACATCCTTGGTATTCATCAGGGTATTGTAAGCATCCTCTCCTAAGAGAAGCTCTCCGGTTTCCGGAACAAAGATCACATTATTGCCCGTTGCCATCTGGTAAGGATCCTGGGCCGGATCATTGAGGGAAACCTTGGTCACGGTCATATTCTGGAAGGTTCCGTCTGCCTGCGGTGCATATTGCAGGGTGGGAACCACGTCATCTCCCTTGTCAATGTTATCGTATGCTAACCGAATCCGAAATACTTTGGATGACGAGATATCCTGAGGTGTGGTACCAAGGCTCTCTGCGTTGGTCTCCGTCAGCTCATTCAGCTTATCCACATTCACATAGGTGATCTCATCGATGGCGGTACGATCCAGCTGCTCCGTGATCTTATAGGGTTTGTCGGAAGTCGGTTTCCCGAACGTTACCGATGTGCTGGTACGATATCCGCCGAATACAAATCTCCCCGCATAATCCGCATCTCCGGTAGAATACACTTCTTCCTGCAGCGCCTTCAGATTCTGCAGCACCTTGTCCCTGTCGGTGGTGGTATCGAATCCCACGGCACCTTTGGTACAGTTTGCCTGCATATCTTCCACAATGGAAAGCACTGTATTGATGGCAGTTTCCGTAACTTCCAGCCAGGAATTGGCATCCGGAATATTTTTCGTGTAATACTGGTTTACCTGATTTAAGTTGGTACGAAGACGAAGTGCTCTGATGGCCACCACCGGATCATCGGAAGGTCTTGTCACCTTGGAACCGGTAGCAAGCTGGGTATTCAGCTTGTCCTCAAGTACCTTGTTGTTATTGATATTGGTTACCGAATTGTTGGAAATAATCTTATTTGTGATTCTCATAGGATCTCTCCTTTTTTATCAGCCGAACTTGTAAGCATCTTACTGATTATTTCGGCTTATACCGGCATCTCCTTAACCGTTAATTCCTGTTTTTACGCCGGCATTTTTTCGTTTTATACACCGGTCTCCAGGATCAGTCTGTCGTAGACTTCCGTCAGCACCTGAATCATATGGGATGCCAGATTGTAAGCATGCTGGAACTCCACAAGATTTAAGGACTCTTCATCCGTATCAACACCGCTGATGGAAAGACGCTGGGTATCGATCACCTTTCCGATATTGGTGTAGCTTGCATAAAAAGTATTGGCGCTGCTGGCATTTAAGGACACATCCGAAAGGATGCTCTGCAAAAATTCTCCTGCCGTGCAGCCGCGGAAAGTCATCTTTTCTTTATTGCTGCGAAGATCACTCAGCTCCTTGATGATATCATAGGCTTCCTCGCCCTTTCCTACACCGGTATGGGTGGCCAGAAGCTGTGCATCATTGAGCATTTCACGATTCACCGCAAAATTGGCTGCCGTCAGATAGTAGTAGGAATCGCCGCTGCCGCTGATCCGGCCGCCTCCGCTGAGGGTTCGGGAGTCCTTAAAGGCTCTCTGATCGTCTCCTGTTGCCTCATTTGCCATAAACAGGATCTGATCCGTTTCCTTCCCATATCCGTCTACCGGCTTTTCTCCGTCGGTATATCCTTCATGAGCCAGGATCTTGTTGAAAGCATCTGCAAAGGTGCGGCACCATTCGTTGATCTGCTGCTGGTAGTAAGGGATTCCCTGATAGTCGATCTTGCTTCCCACCTGCGCAGTCATATTCAAACGGTCGCTGCCGGGCTGTACCATATTTTTATTACTCAGTTCAAATACGTACTGGGTGATCCTTCCTTCGGAATCCAGTACCATTTCAAAATTGTCAAAGTAGAACTGCTGGCTTCCGATTTCGATCAGACCGCCATCATCCGGAAGGGTACACTTGTTGATATCCGTCAGATAATCCGCATCCACCTGAACTGTCAGTGTGGATTTGGTGCCGCCGGATGCTGTGGTCATGGTTCCCGGCACAGGTTCTACTACGGTTCCCCGGAAGTTTTCGCCGTTGTTGCCGTCACGCATGGCCAGAAGTCCCTGGAGCTGTCCGCCGATCTGAAGGGAGGACAGGTCAAACACTTCCTTCACACGCTCTTTTTCACCGATGATATACAGATAGTCACTTTCCGTGATCTGATGGTTGTTCACCATATGTCCCAGATCCTCTTTGGTAAGGCGTCCGGAGTCATATTTCATCTTAAAGCCTTCAATTCTGGCGTCATCTTCATTTTTCCAGGCAAGGTCAAACAGTCCCAGCGCATCCGACTGATTGTTAGCCTTGTTAACCGGCCTTGCGATACAGTCAAGCTGTCTGTATTCGTTTCCGTCTACCAAAAGCTGTCCGCCGGCAATTTTGATAATGCAACGACTGGCTCCCGTATCACGATCCGGCTGGTTGGTATCATATACCGGTGTCTCCGTAAACTCCACTGCCACGATGCTGGATAATTTGTCAATGATCAGATCTCTCTGGTCACGAAGCTCGTTGGCCTTTGCACCTGTCATCTCGATAACGTTGATCTGTTCATTTAAGGATGCGATCTCTGCCGCATAAGAATTCAACTCATCAACCTTATTCTTGATCTCGGAGTTTACATCCAGCTGAATGGTGGAAAGCTGATTGGCTACCGTATTGAAATAGTAGGAAAGATTGTTGGCATAGCCGATGAGCTGGGCCTTCGTGGTAGAATCTCCCGCATTTTTCTGGAGTTCTGCCAGTGCATTGTACATCTCGTTAAAGATGGTATTAAAGCCCTTCATGGTGGTATCATCCAGGAACAGGTCCTCGATCTGTTTCATGTAATAGGACTTTTCCTCATACTCACCGGTTTTGGTATTGTTCTTCCACATCTTATAGTCGTAGAACTGATCCCGCTGGCGGTCGATGGACACCGTCTCAACACCGGCGCCAAGGCACCCGTAGGTGGTATAGGAACGCAGGGAATCAGCTGCCTTCTGATTAACGATCTGGCGGGAATAGCCTTCCGTCTGCACGTTGGCAATGTTGTTGGCCGTTGTGTTCAGCGCCGCATTTGCCGACGTAAGACCCTTATAAGCAATATCCAATCCGAAAAAAGTTGAAGCCATAAGTCCGCCTCCCTATCTTACTGTCCCAGCGTGTTGAGCACGTGTTCGAGCATTTCATCCACCACATTGATATAACGGCTGGATGCATTATACGCATTCTGGTACTTGATCATGTTCTGCAGTTCTTCATCGTCCGATACGCCCACAACCTGCTGGCGGGCATTGTCCGTAGTCTTTACCGTGTTTTGCTCATTGTCGTAAATATTCCTGAATACCGCTCCCTGATTGGCGATCTGGCTGACGATGTTGGAATAGTAGTCTTTCAGGTTTGCCTTGGTAGTGGTCAGGGGATTTAATCTGTAATCCTCTCTGGTAAATACTTCACCCAGCTCTACTGCAATGGCAAAATCTTCTTTGCCGTCGCTTTTCAGGAAGTCGAGCTTGGTGGGCTCTTTTACAAGATCCGGATTCACGATGAGATTACCGATGGAATACAACGTTTCCGACCGCTGCAAAAGTCCGGTCTTTCGGGATGTGGGATCCAGTCTGCTTCCGTTGAAATCCTTGATCTTGTTGCCGTATTCATCGACCCTTGTCAGATCTTCTCTCCGGATACCGCCCACAACAAACTCCGATGCCCGCTCCGGATAATCCGCTGCCATCTGTGCCAGGTACGCCGCATCCTTGTCGGTGTAGTAGGGATCACAGGCGATCCTGGAAAACAGCTGGATCACGGTGCCGTCTTCATTGCGAAGGTAGGTGCTTCCGGGATATTTTGCCGATTCTGCCTCTGCCGCATCCTCCAGCACTCTGTTGATCTCTGTGATGATGTTATGGATCAGGTTATCGAACTCCGCCTGCGTATTCATCAGGATTGAAGTGGAAATGTCCTCATTGTATGCTGCCACATCTTCATAATCCAGATCTGTATAGTTGGCTCTGTGGTCACCTCTTGCAAGAAGCATTCCTTTAAGGGTTCCCACATCCGTATTGGATTTGGTCTGGATCTCCATATGCATGTCATAAAGCTCTGCATTGTCAATATTATAGTCAAAGGTGCCGTCTGCTTTGGGGATCTTCACCGCATCAAACTCCCAGAACGGGGTATAAAATCCCGTTTCGGGGTCTTCCTTTAATTCGATGTTGAAGGTCATGGCACTGTTTACCAGTACCCGCCCTTCGAATTTCACCGTAACGCCACCGTATAAGTCTTCGTAATAGTCGATATTGCCAAGTTTTCCAAGCTCATCTAACATCAGGTTGCGTTCATCCTTCAGATCGTTGGCATGTTCCACGCCGCCCACTTCGATCTTGGTGATGGCCTCATTCAGATCGTAGATCCGCTTCGCATAGGCGTTGATCTTATCCACCTGCTGTTTTACCTGATAATTCAGATTGTCCTGATAGTTGGAAAGGGCCTGATACACATTGCCGGACTGCTCTATAAACTGGCTGGCACGCTGCACCAAAAGTCCCTGTGTCACGGAACTGGAGGGCTCTTTTGAAAGCTCCTGTACCGATTCCCACAGGTTATTCAAAGCCAAAGAAAAGGACTCACCGTCAAGCTCTCCGAGAAGGGTCCCGATTTCCTCAAGGGCATTGTAGGATGCCTCGTAAAAGCCGGCGCGTCCTGCTTCCTGTCTGTAGGTTTTATCCAAAAAAACATCCCGGACCTGGCGTACTTCCGCGTACTCCACGCCGAGACCAGTCTGCTTGTCAGATACCGCATTGGGCATCTTTGCAAGCGTGGTATATTGCCGGTCTTTTAAGGAAACCTGCTGGCGGGTATAACCCTTGGTCCCCTGATTGGCCAGGTTGTGCGATACCGTATTAAGTGCATTCTGTCCGGTCTGCAATCCGGAAGCACCGATGTAAAGATTTCCAAACAGGGACATAGGTTCACCTCATTTACCGTTTCAATTCTTACTGTTTTGCATCAAACCGTCCGCTGGGGACGCCGAGTCTGTTGCCTGCGCTGATGGCACCGCTGGTATACTGTGCCGTCTCCGGCGCTGCCTTCATACCGCGCACAAGGTTCAAGTCAAACTCCACCATCTCCAATGCGCTTTCGATCAACTGCCGGTTTTGATTGTTGACCAGATTCATATCCGTGGTAACCCGGCGAAGCCCGTCTGTCAAAGCCGCAAGTCGCTTCTGTTCTGATGGTCTTGCAGATAAGAGCTCAACCAGCTCGGACAGCTTAAAGCTTTCCGCCTTTTTGTTCATCACATCCGCCACATCTTTCATGGCTTCGTCCCGCTTTTTATCCAAAACAGCGATCCGGTCCACCAACACCTGTTCCTCATCTGTAAGAGAAACAAGGGCTGTTACGTCATTGGCAACGATGATCTGCGTTTTTTTCCGGGATAATGCATAGAGCGCCTGATATTCTTTCAGTTCCTGCTCCAGCACATCCATCAGTGTTTCCATGATACTGGCCATAGATTACCTCATTTTCTGCTTCTTATCGGATCAAAGAGCATTTGTTCCGGCAAGCAGCTTGTCTGCCAAAACGCTGTTAGGCACATTGTAGCTGCCGTCAGCAATCTGGGACTTGATATCCGCTACTACATCTTCTCTTACATCAGGAACAGAAGAAAGTGCCTGTTTTACCATCTGGTAATCCTTGCCTGCTCCGGAGATCTCCAATGCATCGGAAAAACCGGGGCGTTTCTTACTTTCAGTCTGTTTGATCGTGGAGTTGCTGTAGATCTGCGCTATCTGATTAAAACCGCCGATACGCATATAAACTCCTCCCTTCCATGGTTTTATATCTATTGTATCGGATGATTCGGGAAAAACTTTACAGGTTTTTTTGAAAGAATCTTGCCGAGAGCCATAAACAACTATAAAATATTCTCAAAACCTGATGCTTAAACACAAAAACGGAGATCGAAATGACTGAGACGAGCAAAAAGAGACTTGCCAGATACATCATATGCTGCCATGTGGACCGTCCCATGGAAGAAGAGGGGCTGAAATCCATATACAACGTACCCATTCAGGCCGGAGCCGCGCTGACAGATCAGCGAATCTGCGAGCTGAATGACCACGACGGATTTGCCGGCAGTATATCCGACAGAAACAAACGCTACAGTGAAATGACCGCCATGTATCGCATACAGTTTCTGGCTGATACAGAGTATATCGGCATTGAACATTATCGCAGGCGATTTTTATTAAGTGATGAGGAACTTGAGAACTATATGGATAATGGTTTTGATATCATTACCACAAAAAGCTTCCGCATTCCCGAAATCATCACCGAGAATTACAAAGTGAGCCTCTACGCAACGGATTGGGATCTTTTTATGGAGATCCTGAGCCGTTTTCACCCGGAAGATATGGCGCTTGCGGAAAAAGTTTACTCCCAGGACCATCTCCATCCCTGCAATATGAATATTTTCAGGGCGGAAGTCTACAGGGAATACTGCGGCTATGTTTTCCCTATGCTGGATGAATTCTATCAAAAAAGCCCTCTGAAGACAGATCTTTATCAGAGGCGTGATGCAGGCTTTATCGGCGAGCGGCTTTCCACACTCTTTGTAGAAAAAAAGATTTTGGAAGGCGCCCGGGTATATGAAGCTCCCTTCCGGGATCTGCGAACGAAAAAATGGGAACCCAAGGATGAATGCGATCTGACAGACGTCAACGCCGTTTATGAAGCATGCAAAAAATTCTATCTTGCGGATGATATTTCCAAATGCAGGCTCATGGTAGCAAGTGCGATCGATCTGATAGGCGTAGAAAATGACCTGCTTCGCTCTCTTGCCTATCTGTTCCGCGCAGGTGTCCGCGAACAGCGTAAGTACCCGAAAACTATGTACGAATATCTTCCCATTGAATGGAGAAAAGATCTGGATACCCTTTTATCCGCGTTTAACGGTGTGGGGACCATCATACAGATCCTGTCGGGCGAAATCACCCCCGAAGGCCTGGCTATGTATTGGGAATTCATGACTGCCACCGGTTTTTCGGAAATTGTGTTCAAGACCCGCTGCGAAATGGAACGCGTTCCCGAATCACTATATGAAAAGATCAACGGGATAACGTACCCCTGATCCTTGCCCCATGTTCGGACAGATTATAGAATGTGACATCACCATGCATAGCAATCTGCTGCTCGATCTGCCGACGGTAATAATCCATGTGCTTATCTGTCCAGACCATTCCGCCGTCTGTGCTTTCCACCTCAAAAAGGTCCTCTTCCTTTTTCATTTCCCTGCCTCCGGATAATCCGTCCGCATATCGTTTCATGCCGGGATAGCCGAGATCAAGGCCGGTCAGAGTGATCTTTTTTGCTCCCATTTTAAGCGCTGTTTCAATTGCTGCGGAAGCAACCGTTCCTCCGTAGTTCCAATCTCGCATCATATAAACCGGTCCCTGATGTGATTCGGCGACTTTCCAATGTACATTGGGATCGATCAAAATCGGTATCTCACTGCCCAAAATATCTGTCACATGTTCTAAAACCGCAAAATCGTGATCTATCAATACAACAAGATCCGGAAGAATGTTTTCTGCCAACAATTTTTTTACGGCGTGCCCAACAGCTATGAGCTTTTTATTCTCCCGGCCGCAAAACTCTTCTAGGTGTTCCGCCAGTGAAGGTCCGGCAGCCGCTATCACAGCCTCCGTGCATCTTTCCTTATTTACCAGGATTTCTGCTTCCGGAAGCTGCAGCATCTCATTTCTTATTCTGTTTTTTCTGTGCTTTCCTATTTCGCTTCTAACGGTGTTTTGTCGCATCCACCTAGTGATGAGTTTTCTTTTTTGTTCTTCATGGCTGATCAATGATACAGAGGGCAGATGGAACAGTATCCCTGACTGATTTTCATCCGCTTCTTCCAGAAAAGCCTCTGCGCTGCTAAAAGTCTTTCGAAGAACAGCCTCTTCTGGAATCCTTGATAAAACGCCGAATTCTTTTGCTATTTCATAGATCAGATCATCCGATTCCCACAGGACGATTTTCGAAAATCCTTCTGATTGTTCCCAAATCTGGTATAAGTGATATCCCATGCCGCATCCATAAACATAATAAGTCTTCATAGCAGGATCATATAAGGATCTTACATACTGCGCTGCTTCAAACATGGGATCGTTCCTGCTATGAAGCCATTTTTTCTCCTGCTTTTCGAAAATAGTCAGATATCCTACTTCCGATTGCCTGAGCAGAAATCTCTCATTCACATCAAAAGAAATCTGATACATACGGCGAATATATTCTTTCACTTGCGGAAGAATCTCTATTTCAATCTGGTCACCTACCGCTGTCAGATCACCCTCAATACCTGTCAGCACCTTTGCTTTTTCCCAAAGGGCTTTTCCAGCAGAAATATCAACATCCAGATACTCCTTGCATAAATCCGAAAGCTTGGGAAAACATCTTTGTAAAAGTGCTATCGCTTCAATATCATAATGCCCCCTGATATATTCCACAATGCATTCCAGCTCGTATGCAATATCCGCTTTCTTTTGTAATTCCACGATCAATGTATTTTCCATTCTTCACACCCGATATCTGAATCTGTCTCATCTTCACCGTAAATAGTCTTCCAACCGGATCAACGTAAAACCTTTCTTCACCGCTCCGCCTTCGGTCGCGTCATACACTCTGCATTTTAAACCCACATCAGAAACTCTCTTTTCCATCCATTTCCGATACATTTGAAAAATGGGACTGACGGGAACCTCAACTTCCTTTATTACCCACCTCTCTCCTTCCTTCACCCATTCATAGCCTCTCTCCTTTTGCCATCCCTTTGAATCCACCTCCGTATATGCTGCCGTTCCGGTCGCATGGGATCGATCGTTGGTATACGCAAGATCTAATCCGATAAAGGCAATATCACTGCATCCAAGCCGAATACAAACATCCAGCGCGGTTGTAGTCACCGATCCCCCTGTTAAAAATAATGGCAGGTTTTCTGTAGCGGCAAGCTCTTCCGCCTTCTCGTGGCCTTCCTGACACAGCAGGTATTTAGGCCCTTTATATCTCATGGTCAGTCCCATATAGACAGTTGACATCAAAAGCAGCGGTACATCCGACTCCCAGAATCCCTCGAATTGGTGTGCAATGGGATTGGACGGATCCGTTACGATCACATAATCCGGTCTGATCCCTTGTGCCATAAGCTTTCGGAACACAGTCCCCACTGCCAGAATGATATATCCTTCCGGCAGATCCTTAAGGAGATGAATGTTCAAATCCAGAGAAGGGCCTCCTGCAACAATAATCGCCTTCTTCCCTTGAAAAGCATTTCGTACAACTTCAATACTCCGCTTACAAAGATCAATATTTTCCCTGAAATTAGCAGCCAGTTTCTTCCCCTGATTCCTTATGGTGCTGTCATCAATAAATAAATGCTCCATTGCTTCCCGCAACTTAAGCTCTTTGATATGCCGCAGGGAAGGATGGTGAATGATCATAATATTTCTTGTGTTATCCGACATTCTTCCTGCTTCCTCAAGCTTTTTCACAAATTGCTCCAGCTTCGGATCATAAATCAGTTTTATCCTGTCGTTTTCCCAAAGCCAGTCAAGCTTTGAAGCTTTCATGGCCAGGCGGATGATCTGCGGATCATTTTCAAATATGAGAATCCGCGCTCCCTCATCCAGCCCTGAGAGCGCCTTGCAATGATATCCGAGCCCGAGACCAAACACGTAATATGTCTTACAGTTTGGATGATAGTAAGCGTTTGCAAACTCTTCCGCTTCCCACTCCGGGTCATTTGCGCTGTGTAAATGATACCTTCCCAGCTCATCTGTTCCTGTCAGCGTGTATGTTCCGCTTTTCGATCTTAGGATTCTATATTCGCTGCCCTCCGGTTGTGTTGTGGTGATCAGCCTTTCCAGCGCAGGATCTTTTACCGAAAGTTTGCCAAGATTGTACCGGTAAACTTCCTCCTGCTCCTCCTCCCCGGCCTCTTTCGCGTTTAAGATGTCAAGCAGCCAGTCGCTAAGAGGGATCAGGTCCGTTTCCATGATATCGGCCATGGCAATATAGTCCCCGGTCTGCTGGGCAGAAAGGAGAAGGCCGATGATACGTTCCATTTCCTGCTTTCCATCCGTCATACCCGGCGCATCAAAACAGTTTTTCTCAAAGAGCTCCGCAAAGCAGGGAATGATTCGCTGCAGCACACCGTTTGCAGCAAAAAAATTTTGCCGGCATGCAAATCGGACCAGTCTTTTTCCTTCCTGCCGAATCTCTCTGATCAGCCTTATAAGATTGTCATCTTTCTCTCGCTTTTCCATTATCCGTTCCTTTATATTTCCGGAAACAGTTCCTGTATATAGTCCAAAAGCTCCCGTATCCTTCCAAGTACTCCCGTGAAAAACTCTTTCTCGCACGTCAGTTTTTCCAAAACCTTTGCGTCTCCCTCGTTCGTTATGGCATTTTTAACATACTCCTGCACGACATCCTCGCTGTAATGAATTAAGAGTACGTTTTCATCAAAATCAACAAGCCTGCTGTACAGTTCATTGTATTGTCTGCAGGTTTTCTCATATTGT
>JAIKWF010000034.1 GCA_024685005.1 Lachnospiraceae bacterium | reverse complement strand
CAAACTCTCATGTTAAAGTTTATGATCCGGTCAAAATAAGCTTGGCTAATTTTAACCTTCATTACTGTTTAGGTTTTGTTCTCTGAACAATTCTTACTTAGAATCTTTCAGGGTTGCATTGCTGTTCATTTGTCAAGGTGCATGAGGATCTTGCGATCACTCAGCGGAGAAGGAGGGATTTGAACCCTCGCGCCGCTATTAACGACCTACTCCCTTTCCAGGGGAGCCCCTTCAGCCTCTTGGGTACTTCTCCAAAATCCTGAATCTTTAATCTGTTCAGTTTTAATCGAATCCCCTTGCATCCATCCGCCAGAGAATTCTCTAACGGAGAGGGTGGGATTCGAACCCACGCGCCCTTGCGGACAAACGGTTTTCAAGACCGCCTCGTTATGACCACTTCGATACCTCTCCAAACGCCGTTTTCCGGTCGCGCAAAAGTTATTGTATCAAACTAGTCTTTGCATGTCAACAAGAAATTTCATATACATTAACATTAATATTTATGCGTAACAGCAATGTCTGCAAAACCGCGTAAATTACAGTTCTTTCACCATAACAAACTCATCCCGGTAGCTGCCGTCAGGGTACTTCATGGAACGGGGTATTTTCCCGCATTCCGTAAATCCCAGCTTTTTATATAATGAAATTGCCTTTTCATTTCCTTCCACAACATTCAGTTCTGCCTGCTCATAGCCCGCTTTTTTTGCGGCCTCCAGAACCTTTTCCAGCAGGGTCCGCCCGATCCCGCAGCTCCAGTATTCCTGATAAAGCGCAACGGCAACATCACATCTGTGCTGATACCTTTTAAAAGATAAATGATTCATCAATGCTGCGTTACCGGCCAGTTTTCCGTCCACAAAAGCACACAGCATCAGTTCCCGCTCTGCATCGATCTTTCCCTGAACGAAGCTTTTTTCTTCTTCCATCGTCAACGTGATCTCGTCCGGCTCTCTGAGCAGAAAAGGTGTCTGCGCACTGGTAACTTTCATATAATCGATCAGGATCTCGCAGTCCTGCAGCTGCGCATTTCTGATCACAACATCTCTTCCGAGTTTATCTTTTACCGTGATAGGTTCAAAAATCAATGTTCCTTCCTCCCGTTATTCCTCTTTTTCAAAGGGGTATACAATCCCGAATTGTCTGCGGATCTCATCCATCTGACACATGATCTGTATCGTTTCGGAATGAGGCATTTCCGGACATTCGATCCTGCCTTCTTCAATGGCTTTGATGCAGGAAAGCACCTCATACTCATACCCCGAAATCTGCTTCGGCACTGCTATGCGCTCCCGAAGTCTTGGGCCGCTGCGGTCCGGCGAATAGACCCGAATTTCCTCCGGATTATTAATATTCTGCACCTCAATAAAGCCTTCTGTTCCGCAAATAAGGCCGCACCGGTTTGTCAGGGTGTAGATTGTAGTAAAAAGGCTCGCCATACGGTCATCCTGATATTCCACCATTACCGTATCCTGGCCGTCCACACCTGTTTCCGTCATAACGCAGGATGCGGATATTTTCCTGATATCATCTCCCCAAACCATGCTGGCAAAGTTCAAAGGATATACAGTCAG
Source organism: Lachnospiraceae bacterium (assembly GCA_024685005.1). GTDB lineage: Bacteria > Bacillota > Clostridia > Lachnospirales > Lachnospiraceae > RGIG7926. Next base: position 32,292 of record JAIKWF010000034.1, on the reverse strand, counting down.
GTCCAAAAGCGCTCCCCCTGCAAGTTCCGGTTTTATGATCCTTTCATTTCCGTCGATCTTGTAGCCCAGATTGGCAGAGACGGTGCGCAGATTTCCGATATCACCCCGCTCTATGATTTCCGTGATCATCCGGCGTGAAGGCATATATCTGGTCCAGATAGCTTCTGTTAACAGCAGCCCTGTTTTTTCGGAAAGCTCGATCATCTCTCTTGTCTGTTTTTCATTCACGGCAAAGGCTTTTTCGCACAGGACATGCTTTCCTGCGCGAAGCGCTTCCATGGTCCACTTATGATGATGAGAATGGGGCAATGCAATATACACCAGTACCACCTGTGGGTCCGCAAGCAGCTCTTCGTAGCTGCCATATGCCTTGGTAAATCCGCACCGCCGGGCCATTGCCTTTGCTTTTTCAAGATCCCTTGAAGCGATTGCATAGTTATGCGCTTCTTTCATCTGCGAGACGGTATTTGCCATCACTTCCGCAATTCCGCCTGCTCCGAGAATACCTACATTCATGCCCTCTCCTCCTTTTTTGCCTTGGTTTAAAATCCTTCCGCCCTGCGCTTTTTCCGCATCTCGATCCGCTTCAAAGCGCCTTCCCATTCAGCTTTATCGGACTCGCTCTCCAGTCTCAGACCGTATTTCACCTTTGCCGGTTTCCCTTGATCATCCACATGGACTTCCGTAAAATACGCCCGGTTGATCACCCGGCGCATACCGCTCTCCCGGTCTTCGATATACACATCGGTCCGCACTTCCATGGAGCTTCTTCCTACATAAGTCACCTTGGATATGATCACCAGAACGTCATTGATATAAGCTGCATTTTTGAACTGCAGATCGTCGCAGGCTGCTGTGGTCACATGACCGCCGCAATGCCTTGTGGCTGCAATACCGGAAACCTGATCCATCCATTCCATCAGTCTTCCGCCATATAATCTTCCGGCGCCGTTGATATCCTCATACTGAATGCATTTAACCCATTCCGTCTTGGAATCATCCACGCTTCTGTACTTTTCATATTCCATATACCGCTCCGTCTCTACCGGCTTTCAGCCCGGTTTAAATATCTCTCCCAGGAAAAAGTTACGTCCCTGCATTCAACCAGAACCTGATAGGAGTCTGCATCAATGCCCGTCAGATCATCGGTGGTCATCTCGATCCCAAGGACCACTTCTTTTCTGCCCTGCTCCTCTTCTGCCTCCTTGATATCGTAAAGATACTGGTCCACTGCCTTTTTCAAAACATCCTGCGTTTCCTCTGCGGAAAGGAGCGTATCCGGCACTTCTTCCATCAGCTTATCATTCGCATCGTATCTTTTATACCCCTCTTTTACGCCTTTTTTGATCACTGCCTCCGAAAAAGTAACGGTAACCAGATCTGCGTAGCTTTTGGTATAGTTGGTGTTCTGACTGTTGGCAGGCAAAACCAGAAGTGCTTCCACCACTAAAGTTAGCTGACCCTTACTTTGCTCGATCTTTCTGATCACACTGTCCTCGTATGAAAAATTCGCGATTTCGTTCTTTGCCGTAAACATACTACTCTCCTTTTACACTTCCTCATATGGCTCGTCCAGATCTATAAGAGAATACTCAGACTTAAAGGGTTTCATACGAAAGATCAGTTCATAGTTTCCGTCTTTTTTCACTGTTTCATTTAAATTGGGTGTCTGTAAAATTCCCCAGATAAACCATACCGGCGTATCTTCCGCCACTTCAAATTCGGCCTTCTGACCGCTCTTGCCTTCCCACAGGATCTCTTTGGTATCTGCATGCATAACAGAAACCTTTCCGAACAATCCTTCGCACAGCTTTACGCTTACCATATATACGTCTCCTTCAATCCTCTGCCCGCCGTATTTACAGCCACCGGCACCTTTCCCGTTGTCATATACTATTTCGTATGATCCGCGTCGCAGCATAGTACTCTGCTATGCTCCGGCTTTTACGGATAACTTTTAATTGTTTTTTGCTCTCGGGATTGATCTGCTCCATAGTTTCCCCCAGATAGCTCCACAGCTCTTTCATTTTAAAAAGAACCGGCGTCTCTCCCGACATTTCTTCCCGGTACAGTTCTAAAATACGATCATGAAACGTCCACATCCTGGCATAGCAGGCCTGATCATCATCATGATCCAGCATCCAGGGTTTTTTCAAAAAACCTCTTCCGATCATAACTGCCTTTGTCCCGGGATAGCAGCTGCTGACTTTTTCCACGTCTGCCGCACATAATATATCCCCGTTGTAAACAAGAGGCATCTCTGCGTTTTCGTATGCAAAGGCATACTGCTCCGGTCTGCAGGGCAGCTTATAATAATCGTTCCGCAGCCTTGTATGGATGATCAGTTCATGGACGGGGAACCGGTTATACAGCTTCAGAAGAGGGGCAAACTCTTCTTCCTCCACAAGTCCCAGTCTGGTTTTCAAAGACAGTGAAATGCCGCTTTTTTCGCAATAATCATATGCACCCGTAAGGAACCGTTCCAGCCTCGGAAGATCTGCCAGCATTCCCGCACCCCGTCCTTTGGATACCACGGTCTGCGACGGGCATCCGAGGTTGAGATTGATGTTTTTGTATCCCATACTCTTTAATACCCCAGCCGTATTTTCAAAATCTTCCACGCTGTTTGTTAAGAGCTGCGGGATCAGCGTATATCCTTCATTGTCTTCCGGCAAAAGCTCACGCAGGTCTTTTCCTGCAACGCCCTTCTTAACGCCGCTGGCAATAAAAGGTGCAAAATACGTATCCACCCGTCCGGGAAAGCTTTCTTCATAAGCCCTTCGAAAAATCCTCCCTGTAATGCCTTCCATAGGTGCAAAATAAATACGCAACTGTTCTTCCCTCCGGCTTACAGGTCACAATTGGAGACCGTTCCCTTCGCCCAGGGACTTCCCACATCGCATCTGCCGTGATGATACTGTTGTTTCACAGTACCGGCTTCCTGTTTCTCATCGATCTGCACTTTCAGTCTGCTGACGCCGCTTTCCATCTTTCCTTCGATCATCTGAAGGATCTCATCGATCTGATCAGCACTTACATTATCATCCCGCATCGTTATGCTCTCCTTTTCTTCTGCAACTGCGCCCCATTCTCATTGGTGTTTTCAATCAGTCCCTGACCTTTTGAGAAAACAGCCGCGACAGACATTGCATCTGCCGCGGCCTGCTTTATTTTTTGAGACGTTGTTCGATGGCTGCGATCACTGTTTCAAGGGCCTTTAGTCTGGCATAATGTTTGTCATTGGATTCGAGAATATGCCAGGGTGCAAATTCCGTGGATGTTTTTTGTATCATTTCGTTAACAGCCACTTCGTATTGATCCCATTTTTCTCTGTTCCGCCAGTCCTCGTCTGTGATCTTCCACTGTTTTTCCGGTGTGTTCTGTCTGTCTGTAAAACGTTCCAGCTGGGTGTCCTGATCGATCTGCACCCAGAACTTTACGATCACAGCTCCCCAATCATCCAGTTCTTTTTCAAACTCATTGATCTCAGTGTAGGCTCTCTGCCAGTCATTCTCGCTGCAAAAGCCCTCCAGCCGTTCCACCATGACTCTTCCGTACCAGGTTCTGTCAAAAATGGCGATATGTCCTTTTTTCGGAAGCCTGGTCCAAAACCGCCACAGATAATGTCTGCTCTTTTCATGGGGTTCGGGGCTGGCAATGGGATGCACCTCATATCCTCTCGGATCAAGTGCCGCTGCAAGCCGTTTGATATTGCCGCCCTTTCCGGCAGCATCCCAGCCTTCGTAGGCAATGATCACGGGAATCTTTTTATGGTAGATCTCATTGTGAAGCTCCGATAAGCGTTTCTGCAGTCTGTCCAGCTCCTGTCTGTATTTTGCATCCTCCACCTTCTGATCCAGAGAAATCTCCGAAAGAAGAGGCATTTTCACAAGAGGGAAGGTGTTTTGCAGGATCGGAACGGATCTTCCCGCATTCTTCAATGCGATATCTATACTTTGCACCAGCAGCTCCGTCACCTGCAGCTCTGCCCACTTCCGATTTTTGGAATCCACAAAATACCAGGGTGCGATAAACTGGTTGGTGGCATCCAGATACTTGTCATATACCTCCATACAGCGGTCATAGTGTCTGTTTTGCCACTCATCCCATTTGTCTACCCGCCATCCGGTGTTCTTGTCTTCTTTCAGTCTCTTCAGACGAAGCCTTTGCTCCTCCTGCCCGATCTGGAAAAAGAACTTCACCACCAGATATCCGTTATCATTCAGTTGTCTCTCAAAACGCTTAATGCTTTCAAGTCTTTTCTCGTATTCCTTCGGTTTAACGGTACCTTTCAGGTAGCCACGGGTAACTTCGTCCATCCAGCTGCCGTCAAAAAATACGATCTTTCCTGCTTCCGGGATCTTATTAAAGTATCGGTACAGGAAGGGTCTTCTCTTTTCCTCCTCACTGGCCTTGGTCAGTGTGAATGTTTTGAAAAAGCGCGGATCCAGATTTTTGATGATCCTTCCCAGCACGCTTCCTTTTCCGGCTGCTCCCCAGCCATCCAGCACTACCAGTACCGGAAGCTTTTTTTCTTTAATCATCTGCTGACGTTTTGCCAGTTCGTATCTTGCTTTTTCAAGACGCGCTGCCAGCACTTCGTCATCCGGTTTTTTGCCTTTCACCCATTCTTTGATCATACCCCTCCTCCTTTCCCGATCGCTTAAACAGTGATCCTGCGGAAATTCTTTTTACCTCTCTTTAATACCACGCCGTCTTCTTTCCCGGCCAGCTCTTCCTTCGTCATACCGGCTTTGATATCCTTCACCGGTTCGCCGTCTAAGCTGACGCCGCCCTGTTCGATGGCTCTTCTTCCCTCAGATCTGGTTGCCACAAGGCCCGATGCTGCAAGCATTCCGATCACATCGATAAAGCCGTCTCTGAAGTCCTCATCCTTTAAAACTGCTGTGGGCATCTGTGCAGCGGCACCGTTTGCAAAGAGAGCATGTGCACTTTCCTGTGCCTTCTTTGCTTCTTCCTCACCATGCACAAGACTTGTAAGCTCGAACGCAAGGATCTCCTTTGCTTCATTCAGCTGGCTTCCTTCCCAATGATCCATCTCATCGATCTGCTCAAGAGGCAGGAAAGTAAGCATACGCAAACATTTCAAAACATCCTCGTCCGGAACGTTTCTCCAGTACTGGTAGAACTCGAAGGGAGAAGTCTTTTCCGGATCAAGCCATACAGCTCCTTTGGCCGTCTTGCCCATCTTTTTGCCTTCGGAATTCAAAAGCAGTGTGATGGTCATGGCATGGGCATCTTTACCGAGCTTTCTGCGGATCAGCTCTGTTCCGCCAAGCATGTTGGACCACTGATCGTCTCCGCCGAACTGCATGTTGCAGCCGAAGCGTTCATAGAGACTCAAAAAGTCATAGCTCTGCATGATCATGTAGTTGAATTCCAAGAAGCTCAGTCCCTTTTCCATACGCTGCTTGTAGCATTCTGCACGGAGCATGTTGTTTACGGAAAAATGAACTCCGATATCTCTGATAAAATCAATATAGTTCAAATCTCTGAGCCAGTCGGCATTGTTGACCATCATGGCCTTTCCTTCGCCGAACTCGATAAAGCGGCTCATCTGCTTTTTAAAGCACTCGCAGTTATGATCGATCTGCTCTTTTGTCATCATGCTGCGCAGATCGGATCTGCCTGACGGATCACCGATCATAGCGGTTCCGCCTCCCACCAGTGCGATGGGCCTATTGCCGGCCTGCTGCAGTCTCTTCATCAGACACAGCGCCATAAAATGTCCTACATGCAGGCTGTCGGCGGTAGGATCAAAGCCGATATAGAAAACAGCTTTTCCCGCATTCACCATTTTTCTGATCTCATCCTCATTGGTAACCTGAGCAATCAGACCTCTTGCCTGCAATTCCTCATAAACTCCCATTTCTTTTCTCCTTAATGATTATATCTATTTGTTAGCAACAGCTAACTAAATTCTTATAACTCAATTCCGTTCTTTTTGCAAAGCTCTCTTGCGGATTCTACGGAATCAATACCTGTCTTATTCTTGATGGGTGCAAATTCTCTTTCTCTTACAACCTCATAAGGCAGGCAGCTGGTGAGCTGATGGATCATATCCAAAACAAGCTGTTCGAATTTGAATCCGTTTTCGCTCTCAGGTTTGATAAACTCGCCCTGCTCGTTCATGTAAGGGATCTTCTTACGTACTACATGAAGCATGGTTCCCTTCTGTGCGAATTCCGTAAGTTCCGGAAGATGGAACAGATAGTTTAAGATCACGCCGAAGTTGTAAGCCGGATCTCCCTTCTCATTCTTTTCATTCATCATCTCTTCCGAAAGCTCATAGTACTCAACGATGGAGGGCTTGCCGTCTTCAAGGCAGATGGTGCCCACCTTCTCATCCGGAGCTGCCTTGCGTACCACTTTTGCTCCTACGGATACGGCTGCTTCCAAAGTAGCGCCGATAAATACAGGATCCAGGATCCGCTGCAAAACGTTATCTACTGCAAATACATTGATCCACTCGATCTTTTCATCTGCGATCACCTTATCCAGTCCTGCTTTTACCAAAGACTGATACCATCCCGCATTACCGTTGGGGGATGTGGCGATCCGGCCCTTTTCTTCCATATAAACCTTACCGTTGTCATCACAGGCAGGTGCCATATCCTGCTTGAAAAATGCGATCCGCTCCTTGGGATATCCGAAAAACTCATGCTCTGTCAGGAACGCAACCGTCGCATCATTGTTTTTCTCACTGGTCATAATGAACAGTCTGGGATACTGTTTGCATCCGCTGACAACCTCCAGCAGATTCTCGATCTGTCTCTGGAAAATGTAGACCGGCCTGGTAATACCGATATCATAGGTTCCCTTCGGTGCATCGGAGCCGAGTCTTGTTCCCATACCGCCCGCCAGAAGAAGTGCTGCTGCTTTTCCTTCCTCCAGGGCCTTCATTCCGATCTCATAAAAATGATCTTTTTTCTCCTCGATCTCGGAAAGTTCCATTGCTGCCAGAGGTGCAAACTGACCTCTTCCCTCTGCTTTTCCAAAAGTACTGATGTTGCTCAAAACGGAAAAATCTGTTTCATCTATCTGTGTGATCAGGTTTTCTTTTTCTGCATCTGTTAATGAGTCATAATACTTAAGGACATGCTCCTGTCCGTACTGTTCCAGTTTTTTCTTTGCTTCTTCGAATGTCATTTTACTTTTCTCCTTTCTGCATTTTCTTCCAAACAGTATAATACAAATCCGCCGGAAACACAAATATTACCGCATTTTTTCACGGTTTAATAATGGCGGACCACTTCAAAACGTTCCAGGGTATAATCCCTTTCATTTTCCCCGATCCCGCCTTTTCTTTTGGCAATGGCGATCTGTGTATCCACGCTGTCCACGCCTTCAAGATTGGGCAGTAGAAGTCCCCTTCTTCCTCCCTTGCTGACAATGACTCCGTAGCGCTTTACATCCAGCTGATCAGTGGATTCCACAGGTTCGATCTGCCCAAGCACATCCACGCTGTATTCCAGAAGCGGCAATTCCTCTTTTTCCACCGGCAGGAATCTGGAATCATGAACGGCTGCACTTACCGCATTTTCGATGATCTCCTCTGCCAGCGTTTCCCGCACAGGTCCGATGGTACCGATGCACCCCCGAAGCTGCCCCTGTTTATGCAGGGAAACAAAGGCTCCTGCTTTTTCACCGCAAAGGTGCTCGGCCTGCTCCAGGATTGCTTCCTTCTCCATGGTTGTTTCCTCCGGCTGTCCTGCCAGCTGTTTCAGATATTCGATCCCCTCCCCGGATGTAAGGACACTTCCGGTGAGAATATATTGCTCCAATGACTTTCTTGCCAGCCTGACGTAGCAATCCTCGGATTTTCTGTTTTCCCTTCGTCTGGCATCTTCCTGCTGCTCCCACAGATCCAGAAATCCTCTCTCTTCCTGCAGTCCCTCCTGCTCCTCCACAAGAAAGCTGCAGATTCCGTATCCCACACCGGTAACATCCTGATGAGAAAGTTTGCTGCATGTAACTTTTTTCCGGTCCAGAGCCCCTGCCATCATAACAAAACTGCGATGACCGCACTCGGCTGCCTTTTCCAGAAAATGCTCATCAAAGCGAAACAGCTCATCAAATGCCCCTCTTCCCAGAACATCCATGATCCGCTCATCATATTCCGGTCCGGCAGGATCGAAACCATAAGGGCCTTCTTCCTTCAGCTTATGGGAAAGGTCGCCGCTGGCGATATAAACTGTCTTTCGTCCCAGGGTTTTTGCCACCTGACCGATGGCCATTCCCATCCTATAATGTTCCTCCATGGGGAGGCCTGACAGACCGATCCGCACAAAACGAAAGTCCGTATACTTTTGCAAAATAAAATAAAGAGGTACCATGCTTCCGTGATCCAGTCGTTTATCCCGCTCTCCAAGCGTGCCTGCACTAAGGCCCGAAAGCTCCGCCTCCGAGCAAAGCGCGGAAACAAACTCCTCATCATAGGTCACCTGCGTTTTTACTTCGGCTGCTCCGAAGGACCCGAAATCCCCCAGGCCGCTTTCTCCGGGTGATATGTGAAAGTAGTCTGCATACATGACGCTGTGGGGAGACGATAAAACGATGGTATCCGGAGCGATCCGGCTGATCATCTCCGCAACCTTTTTATACGCGCTTATGGTTTCCGCGATACTTTTTTCCGATCCTCTTCCCACCTGCGGAACGATCATGGGTGGATGGGGAACGGCAAATGCAGCAACAACTGACATAAAAACACCTCCTACTCAATATCCCTGACTACACGTTTCCTTCGTAAACAAACTGCAGATTCCTTCTTGCCACATCTGCAAGTCTGTATATGGTTTCAACCGGGGTCGGCATTCTTTCGGCGTACCTGCTCATAGGGAAAAACCGGGTGACGTGAAGCGGTATCTTTTTATCAAACCGTTGCTCCAGCTTGCCTACCCATGCCGAAAGCTGCAGCATTTCCTCCTCGGAATCATTTTCGCCGGGAATGATCAGCTGCGTCAGTTCCACATGACAACAGGACACTGCCCTTACAATAAAGCTGCGGACCATATCCAGATCTCCCTTTAATACCTCTCTGTAATAGTCCGGAGAAAAAGATTTCAGATCGATGTTAAGTGCATCCGTCAAAGGAAGCACCGTATCTGCAACCCGGTCTGTCACGCAGCCGTTGGTCACCAGCACCGTCCTCAGTTTTTTCTCTCTGACAAGCTTTTCCGTCTCCGCCACAAATTCGTATCCAACCAACGGTTCATTATAGGTAAAAGCTATGCCGATATTGCCATCCTTTTGGTATTTTGCTGCAAGCTCAGCCAGAATCTGCGGGGAAAAATATTCCGTCCGGGGAGCCTTTCTTCCATCCGCCATAGAAATCTCGACGTTCTGACAAAAGGGACATTTCAGATTACATCCGAAACTTCCCACAGACAGGATCATACTTCCCGGAAAAAACCTGTTCAGCGGCTTTTTCTCGATAGGGTCCAAAGCAATGGATGTCAGCAGGCTGTGGTTAGCCAAAGTAACTTTTTCTCCGTCCACGCTGATCCTTGCTCCGCAGACTCCCGTCTGGCCCGCTTCCAGTGTGCATTTTCGAAAACATACGTCGCAAATTGCTGCCATAGTTCATCCCCTTTTATTCTTCATATAAAAGATAGGGTTTTCTTTTTTCCCGGAACTCCGCCAGTTCCTCCTGCCAGGAGGCTTTGATCTGATCCGGGCTCTTTCCTTCTTCGATCATCTTTCGCAGCAAGTCCGAACCGCTCAAAAGATCAAGCCAGTATCTGCCCTTTTGATCCGGTTTTCCGAAAAAAGAAACCTCCGGCGCTGTCTCCTGCATAGCCCGGTAAGCTTCTGTCAGATAGCGCAGATCAATGCCGGCGCTTTGCACCTCCGAAAGAGAAAGCTGCCTTAAACTTTTTCCAAAGCATTCCTGATCCCGGAAGGGCGGATCGGTTGCCCCCGGCATACTGACAGGAGTAAAAGACGCATCGTATCCTGCCGCTCCCTTCAAATAAGGGCTTCCGTAGATTGTAAAAGGATATTCGGTTCCTCTGCCCACGGATATCGCCGTGTTTTCAAAAAAGCAGGTCGAGGCATACAGATAAACTGCCCGCATATCCTTGATATTCGGCGATGGTCTGACAGCGATAAAAGGCTTATCCTTGTGACTGTAGTTTTGGCAGGGGATCACAGTAAGATCCGCTGCATCTTTTCCTGCCGACAGCCACCCTTCGCCATTGATCATCTTTGCCAGTTCTCCCAGGGTCATACCATGTACAACCGGCAGGGGAAGACGTCCGATACCGGAATGAAATCCTTCCTGCAGGATCGGCCCGTCCACATAGAATCCGTTGGGATTCGGTCTGTCCAAAAGGACGATCTGCCGCCCCGCCCTGGCACAGGCATCCATCAGATCATACATAGTCAGGTAATAGGTATAATAGCGAAGTCCGATATCCTGCAGATCGATCACAAGAACGTCAAAGCTGCTTACGTCACCGTCTGTAAGCTCCTTGGAGCTTCCGTAGAGAGAGCGGATCTTTACACCGGTTTTTTCATCCACCTGATCGGAAACACTTGCCCCGGCATCTGCTTCATTCCGAAAGCCATGCTCCGGGCTGAAAACCACCGTCACATCCACGCCCCGCTCCAGCAAAAGATCCAGTATATGCTCTGCATATATCACATCAGATCCGTCCGCATTCTTTCCGAAGGGCTGCAGATCAGCCCCCTCTCCGACAGCTTCACTTGTATCTGCCGCCTGCTCTTCTCCCCGGGTCCGGTCACCCACGATCCCTGTCTGGTTTGAAAAAAGAGCTACTCTTTTTCCGGTAAGCAGAGGGAGATAGGCATCTTCCTGCTCATCTCCGTAGAGAATAGCATCATCTTCTGTTACAGCTTCTTCGCTTTGCGGGCGTGCACCGCTGTCGCTTTGTGATGATACAGCTTCGCTGCTGCCATCTTCACTTTCTCCTGCAGCAGTCTCCACGCTCTCGCCCTCTCCGACTGTATCATCTGTTGCCTCAGTATCCGTGACGATCTGTGAAAGCTCCTGCTCATTGCCGGTCTGCGTGCTGTCTCCTGTTTCTTTTTGTGATGCGCACCCGCATAAAGTAAGCAGCAGCAAACAAATTACCATACCTGCCCAAGTTGCTGTCCTTCTGTTTTCCCTTTGTTTCATAAAGCCTTTCCGCCTGTTATCCTGCATCTTTTTCGGCACGCCTCACACCACAATACGTGCACTGCTGATACCGAATGCATCTTTCTTTACTACGATCTGTCTGTCGATCTTCCCGTGAAGTTCGGACACATGGGAAATGATCCCCACCAGTTTATTGCCCTCCGTAATGCTGCAAAGGGCTTTGTATGCCTGATCCAGTGCTTCCGGATCCAGGGAACCGAATCCTTCATCCACAAACAGCGTATCCACTATGATACCGCCGGAGCGCATCTGGATCTCGTCGGAAAGTCCCAGTGCCAGCGAAAGGGAAGCCATAAAGGATTCTCCTCCGGAAAGCGTCTTCACGCTCCTTTTTGCTCCGTTATAATGATCCTTCACGCCCAGTTCCAGACCGCTCTGACTTTTCACATTATCAGCCCGGCTCATTCGTACCAGTTCATATTGTCCCGAGGACATGGTGTAAAATCGCACGTTTGCCCGTTCTATGATCCTGTCAAAATAAGTCATCTGCACATAGGTTTCCAGCATCACCTTTTCTTTTCCCGTAAGCTTCCCGGAAGCCGTATCCGCCAGTGCTTTGACCCATTGCAGCTTTTTCTCGATCCGCTCCAGATCACGCAGACTTTCTGAGATGATCTTCTCTATCTTCTCGTTGGTCTCGGCTCTGTGTGAGATCTCCCCCCGCATTTCCACCAGGTCTTTTCGTTTGATCCTGATCTCTTCCGCCTGCCTGCGATACAGCGCAATGTCTGTCTCCGGCGCACTTGCCACCAGCTTTTCCTGGGTTTTTACGGTTGTCTCCAGCTGCCTGGTTTTGCTCTGCTGCTCCTCTAATCTTTGGCGAAGCTGCATCGCCTTATTCTCTGACTCCTTCGCTTCCTTCTGCTTTTTCCCGGCTTCTGCTTCGGCTGCCTTGCGGTTTTCAAAGGGCAGCGTCTTTTTCAGCTGTACAAGCTGGCCTTCCTTTTCTTCCTGCCGGCTGAGAAGAAGCGCCCCCTCTTCCTTCAGCGTTGTGATGGTTTCTGTCAACTGGCCGGTTTCTTTTTCCCATACCGGGATCTTCTCATCCAGCTCTTGTTTCCGCTTCTCTTTTTCCTGCTGCGCTTTGATCTTTTCAGAAAGCTCCTTTTGCGCTTCCTCCATTCTGCCTTTTTCCGTCTCCGCGATCTGTTCCATCTGCTGCAGTTCTGCGGCAGGTTCCTTCAGAAGTTCTTTAAAGCGGATAGCAATATTCTCCTCCCTGCCTTTTTGCTCATTTTGCAAAACAGCGCAGCGTGAAGCCGCTTTCTCGCAAAGACCGCGCAATCTGTCTGCTTCCTCTCTCGCCTCGTCAAGCTCCTCCTGGGTCGGAACATTTTCGGAGCAAGTCGCAGGCGAAGGGTGCTGCAGGCTGCCGCAGACAGGGCAGGGCTCTCCCTCGGAAAGGTTTTCGGCAAGGATACCTGCCTGACCGTTCCAGAACAGGTGCTCCATTTCGTCTGCTCTGTTTTTCCCTGTTTCATAGGTCTGCAGTTTTTGGCGGTACTCTTCTCTTTGCTTTGAGACCTTTTCTTCTCCCGAATGATATTCCGAAAAAAGAGACTGCAAAACCTGCAAGCCGTTTTTTTGCCCAGCACACTTTTCCAGCTCTCCCATAAGCTTGGCAAGAACTGTCCCCGCGTCCCGAAGCGCGGCCTGTTCTTTTTTCCCTTCCTGAAGCAGCCTGTCTAAAGCTTCTTTCCGGGAAAGAGATTTTTGAAGGGTTTCCTTATTTTGCTTCTGTTTTTCTTCCAGTTCCTTTAAAGAAGAGACGAGCTCACCGATCCTGTCATAATCGAAAAAACGCTCCCTGATCATGGCTTCTTCTTTTTCCAGCTGGCTTTTTTGTAAAAGCAATGCATCGATTCCGAGACTTTCCTTCAGAACAAACGCCAGTTTTTCCTGTTCCTTCGGAAGCAGTAATCTGTTTTCCTCCAGCTCCCGACGTGTTTTTTCCAGCATTTCCGCTTTTCCCAGGATCTCATTGGTTTTTTCCAGTTCCATTGAGACCTGATCCATCTCCTTGTCAGTGGCAGTGATCCGTTCGCAGTCAGCTGCTGCTAACTTTTTCAAAAGTGCGGACACTTCTCCTATGGGAAGATTACCTTCCGTTGCCTTTTTTGCATCTGCAGCATACATATCCTCCGGGTCAGTCAGGATCTGCTTAAGTGCCCGCGAGATATTCCCGGATTCGTTATCCCACTCCACAGAGATCTCTTTTCGTTTTTCCTCCAGATGGTCCTGGAGCTTTTGGTAATTACCCGTATCAAACAGTTTTCGCAGGATCTCTCTTTTTTCCTTCGTATCGGAAAGCAAGAGCCGCATGAAATCTCCCTGGGCCAGCATGACGATCTGGGAAAACTGCTGCTTGGTAATGCCCAGCAGTTCTTCTACAGCCGCATTCACGTCCTTGATCTTGGAGATCACCCTGCCATCCGGCAGATAAAGCTCTGCCGTGGCAATCTGTTTTACCAGCTTGTCTCCCCGCTTAGCCTCCCGCAGATACTCCGGGATCCGCATGATACGATATTCTTTTCCTCCATGCAAAAAAGTCAGCTCTGCCATAGTGGTATCAGACGGCGCAGCATATTGGGAGCGGAGCATCCCCGGCTCTCTGCTGCTGCCGCTGGCCTCCCCGTAAAGGGCAAAGCAGATGGCATCAAATATGGTGGTCTTACCTGCGCCTGTATCGCCGCAGATCAGGTAGATTCCTTCGGTTCCCAAAAGCTGCATATCCAGGGTCACTTCCCCTGCATAGGGTCCGAATGCCGAAAGAGTAAGCTTAAGCGGTCTCATGTTGTTCCCCTTCCCATACCGATCCGATACATTCCTGTAAAAAGCTGCGCTGCTCCGGGCTCATAGCCTGATTATTCTGCAGCAGATACAATTCCTCAAAAAGCTCCAGGGGAGACTTTGTTTCCACGGCCCGTGCCTCCGTGATCACCGCACTTGCAGCAGTCCGCCTGTTATCATATCGAAGCCCTGTCATTCTCGGATAGATTAGCCGCAGCTTACCCATTGCATCGGGAATATCCTCTTCATCCGTTAGGATCACGTGGATATAATCATCAGTTTTCATGGTATTGTAATACGCCGGATCCGTAAGCTGCGCAAAATCCCCTCGGATCTGTCTTACATCGTTTTTCGGAACAAGGGGGATCTCATCTACGCTGACCTTACCCTTCTCCTCAATGGTTACTAAGGTCACGGATTTTTGATGATCCTTTTCCGACAGGGAATACTTAAGAGGCGTCCCGCAATAACGGACCGTCTCTTTTCCGATCTTCTGTTTTCCGTGTATATGCCCAAGGGCCACATAATCAAATCCGTCAAACACCCCGGCAGAAACCTGGTCCAAACCTCCCACCGACAGCTCTTCAGATTCGCAGGTTGTTGCACCTGTCACAAACTGGTGGGCGATCAGAACATTTCTCCTTTCCGGATCGATCCCCATTTTTTCGATGGCAACGCGACAGGCATCCGTATAATCGTCTATGGTCTCTTCGGGAAAAAATCTGCGCACGGAAACAGGTCGCAGGAAAGGGAGCAGCCAAAAATCCACCTCACCGAATGTATCCCGGAGGGTCACTTTTTTCGCACTCCCGTCGTAGACAGGGGAAAGATAGATACCGGCCGAATCCATCAGTCTCCCGTGATCGGAGAAACGCACCTCCGAATCATGGTTTCCGCTGATGGCCAAAACAGGGATCTTCCTGCCGGACAAAGAAAGTAAAAAATCGTCCCACAAGCGCATGGCTTCCTCCGAGGGAATGGATCTGTCATAGATGTCCCCTGCGATCAGGATCGCGTCGGGCTTATGGATATCAGCAAAAGAAATGATCTGCTTTAAAATATATTCCTGGTCTTCCGTCAGCGGATAATCGCAAAGCCGCTTTCCCAAATGAAGATCCGAAATATGAAACAGTTTCATTCCCATTCCTCCCTTCTGATCACGGGATATCCCACGTTGTTCACGGCACCGATGGAAATGCAGCCTTCCAAAACCGCTCTATAATCGGTTCCTTCCTCGGAATCCAGCGTAAGCTTCCCTTCTACCATCCAGCTGCTGCCGCCTCCCGGAAGATCTTTCACCTTATTGTAGCTGTCCCGAAAGACCATGCCCTCCGAAACAGTGGTGCCACGGCGGATCCCCCGATACTCCTCTATTTTGCAGTCCGGGAAATTCACATTTACGATCTGTCCCGGCAACGCCTTCAGAGATATGGTTTCCGATAAAACATCTGCCAGATGTGCATCTGTCACCTCATGGCAGTTAGTTCCTTCCGACAGCGCGATCGCTGCATAGCCCTGAAAGGCTGCTTCAAAAGCCGCGCCAACCGTGGCGGAATACTGCACATCGGATGCCACGTTATATCCGAAATTGATGCCGGACAATACTACATCCGGTTTTTCCGGCATGATGCTCAGACTCCCTACCCTGACACAGTCGGAAGGGCTTCCTTCCACCGCAAAAGCCTTTACCCCCGATACCGGGAAATCCGCCGGATAAACATCCACCGGTGCATGAAGGGAGATACAATGGGATGCAGCGCTTCTTTGCTCCCGGGGTGCGATGACCCAAACCTCTCCAAATGCTTTGGCGGCCTCTGCCAGCCTTATAATGCCGGGGGAAATGATCCCGTCATCATTTGTGATCAAAATTCGTTTTTCTTTATTCATACCTCTTCCTTTTGTAAGCATTCGCTAACTTTCTGTTCCTTTTATATTATCAGACTATATTACGACGACAAAGCAAGTAATCCTCCAAGTTATATCAGCTTGAAATGAAACAGTCACTCTAAATTTTATCACGGCTCAGGCTCTGTGAAAAGAGCCATCCGCCCTCCTCTGATTTGTTTTTTCCCGCTTCCTATTTTATAATAGATAGCGTTACTTGTATTTCGCGCAACAAGAAGGAGTTTTTTATGAAAAAAAACGTACAGAACTTTAAAAATAAGAGACAAAGAGATTGCCGGCGCAGCAGACCGCTTCTGCTGGGAGCGTTTATGCTGGTCCTTTCTCTGTCTTTTGGGATTGCTGCCCTTCCCGTTTGGCAGACACAGATCTATGCAGCCTCCACAGCTGTCTTTGGCAAGCTGAAATCAGGTGATTCCAACTGGTCTGTATCAAATGCCGATTCTGGAGGCGTCGGTACCCTTAAAAGCGTCAATGCCACAGAAACGTACCGGGTAGAAGTCCCTCTTTCTGACTACACCTACACAGCGGGAGATGCACTGAGCATCAAGGTAGAAGGTGCTGATATCACAGGCGAAGAAGTGATCATCGGCTACGGCAAAAGCGACGGTGAGTTCATACGCCTCAGAACCGTTCTGTCCCAGCATGTAGGCTATGTCACCTTTTTGCTTCCCACTGATACGGATAACGTATTAAAGAAGAAAAAACCTACTCTTGTCCGTATCAAAGGTAATTTTCCTAAAGCAACCACCGCCGCCACCTTTTCCTTCGGCGGATTTGAAATCCATGACGCAGACAAGCTGCCTTCCTGGGATGACGGCACAACGCCCACTTACAATCCCGATGCAGCGCCCTCCGGCATTGCCATGAGTTATTACAGCGATATTTATTCGAGAGGATTTGCCTGGAGTACAGACGATACATCCGATGCTTCTCACTTATATCTGCTCAAACAGAAAAACAATGAAACTGTTAGCCATGCTAACTGGAACGATGCGCTTGATATCAAAGCAACCGTAACCTCCAGAACCGATGCCGGCAGCAGAACATGGCATATTTACAAAGCCCATGTGACCGATCTTGCTCCCGATACTGTATATTTCTACAGAGTCGGCAGTCCCGAAGCGGGTTACTCGGATGCGGCTTCTTTCCGCACGGAAAAAAGCGATACAGCCAAAGACTTTTCTCTTTCCTTCATCCATCTGACAGACTGTCAGGAAAGCTCCAAGGGCGGCTACCGGAAATGGGCCAGACTTCTGGAAAAAGCATACGAGGAAAACCCTGATCTGGATTTTGCTGCTTTCAGCGGTGATCTGACCAATGATTCCAACACCTCCCTGAACATGTATCAATGGATCTGGGCATTAAACGAGCCGGCTGACGTACTGCGCAGCCTTCCCATCAGCCCCTGCAGCGGCAATCATGACAAATTCACCAACTCCTTCACCGACCGGTTTGACATAAACTATGCCGACTATATCGAGGGAAGCGATGACGAACTTCTTTCAGGCGGATGTTATTATTATACCTATGGAAAAGATGTATTGTATATCAGTATCAATACCAATGAAGATCCCGGAAGCAGCGCCTTTAAATCCCAGGAAAAGTGGCTGATCAGTGTGCTGGAAAAAAATGCAGACTGCAAGTGGAAGATCCTTCAGCTCCACAAAGGCCCCATGTCTACAGGAGATCACACAAGCAACCCAGAAGTAAAGGAATTCCGCAAGGTCCTTCCGCCCATCATGGCGCAGTACAAAGTGGATCTGGTCCTGCAGGGCCATGACCATGTTTACACCAGAACAGCCCCTTATTACTACGGAACAGACGCTTCCGGACAGCTTTACTCCGGTTATGTATCCGATAAAAACCCGGGGCTGCTGCTGCGCGAAGTTACTTTTGCCGGAAAAAAGAGGCTTTGGAATCAGGAAACTGCAGGTACGCATTACATTACCATCAATTCCTGTGCTTCCAAGCAGTATGAAGTGGCCTCCAAAATCGATGATGTCATTTCCATCGGGCATAATCCCGTATCCGAAAAAAACTCCTGCAACATCCAGCCCGGAAAACCCATGTACGGTATTGTAAGGATTTTGAATGACAGACTGTGTTATGATTCCTACACTTTTGACCCGGATACCGGCAAGACCGAGCTCTACGATACATTCTCCGTCAGCAAAAATCCCGTTTCCATAGCGGATGAATCCAATAGCGGAACGGGAGCCGGTCAGCCAAACACGCCCCAAAAAGAAGAAGGACAGAATCCCGCTTCCGATGGAGAAACGTCCGTATCCTGCAGCATCTGCCGGGCAGATCAGATTGAAAACAAAGATTTGAAAAAGGGTATGCTGATCAGCGATCCCAAGACAAAAGCCATATACAAAGTAACAAGCCTTACCACGAGAAACAATAAGGTATTAGCGGGAACCGTCACACTGAAGGAGCCTCTGAAAAAGACCTGCAGCACATTCAGAATCAGGAAAAAGATCACTGCCGGAAACACGCCTCTGATCATAACAGGCATCGGCAAGAAAGCCTTTTACGGCTGTAAGAATCTGAAGAAAGTCACCATCGGCGCCAATGTCCGCAAGATCGGAGCAAAAGCCTTCTTCGGCTGTAAGCGCTTAAAAACGATCAAGAACAAATCCAAGAAGATCCAACACATCGGAAAAAATGCTTTCGGTAAAATAGCAAAGGGGGCAAAAGCCCCCTCACTGAAAAGGTAGTTATAAGCTCTTTACTACCTCACAAAGTTTTTCCGCCAATATGCTGTGTCCTTCCGGAGTCAGATGCAAAGAATCTACTTCGGAGGGATAAATATAGCTGGCCGCATCGAAAAAGATGCAGCCTTTTTCTTTTGCCACTTCCCTGTAGCAAGCAGGAAACTGTCTCGACCGTTCTATGGCATCTTCATAAAAAGCCCCGTAAAAGGGAGAACTTTTTATACCCGTCCCGATCTCGGGCGGTGAAACAAGAATGATCTTCGGAATATATCCCTGCTTTGTTTCCGTAAAGGACTTAATCACATCCACAAGCTGTCCTGCACCTTCTGCAATCTGCCGGGCCGTCATGTGAAAAACATCTTTCAGATCATTGCTTCCCAGCATCATGATTACAATATCCACAGGCTTATGAGAGTTCAGACAGGGCTTTAAGTAATCCAGACCGTTTTTCCATCCCTCCAGCGGATCATCGTGGATGGTTGTCCGGCCGTTGCAGCCTTCTTCGATCACCTCATATTCATCCCCAAGCAGCATCTGCAATCTGCCGGGATATCGTATTTCCCTGGGATATCGCATTCCCGTTTCCGGAATATGCCCGAAAGTATTGGAATCTCCGTAACACAAAACAGTCTTCATGTTTTCAGCCTCCAATTCAGCATTTATCTGTTTCCGTACATCTTCTCATAATAATTCTGATATTCACCGGAAATAATGGGTTCCCACCATTCCTTGTTATCCAGATACCACTGAATGGTTTTTTTGATACCGTCGGCAAACATGGTCTCCGGCAGCCATCCCAGTTCATTATGGATCTTGGTAGGATCGATGGCGTATCTCATATCGTGACCCTTACGATCAGCCACATAGGTGATCAGGCTCTCCGGCTTACCCAGCTCTTTGCAGATCAGCTTTACGATATCGATATTCTTCATTTCGTTATGACCGCCGATGTTGTAAACCTCACCGACTCTTCCCTTATGGATCACCAGATCAATGGCCTTGCAGTGATCCTCAACATAGAGCCAGTCTCTGACGTTCAGACCTTCCCCGTACACCGGAAGGGGCTTATCATGCAATGCATTGATGATCATCAGAGGAATCAGTTTTTCCGGAAAATGATAGGGTCCGTAATTGTTGGAGCAACGGCTGATGGAAACCGGAAGACCGAAGGTCCTGTGGTAAGCCAACACTAACAAATCTGCTCCCGCCTTGGAAGAGGAATAGGGGCTGCTGGTATGAATGGGGGTCTCTTCCGTGAAAAACAGGTCCGGACGATCTAAGGGAAGATCTCCGTATACTTCATCGGTAGAAACCTGATGATACCGCTTGATCCCGTATTTTCTGCAGGCATCCATCAATACGGATGTACCCATGATATTGGTATCAAGGAATACGCCGGGGTTTTCGATGGAACGATCCACATGGCTCTCTGCTGCGAAGTTTACAACCATATCCGGATGCTCTTCCTCAAAGAGTTTATAAACCGCCTCTCTGTCTGTGATGCTTTCTTTCACGAATCTGAAATTCGGATTTTCCATAACCGGCGCAAGAGTTGAAAGGTTACCTGCATAGGTGAGGCAATCCAGGCAAACAATTCTGTAGTCAGGATACTTATTTAACATATGGAATACAAAATTGCTTCCGATAAAACCTGCTCCGCCTGTAACAATAATCGTCATTGTGACTCCTTTCCCGCTGTAAGTTAAGCGTACCATAGATCATATTTCTGTGTTGGCTATACTATACAGGGTGACGTTACGTCATGCGCAAGTACTTTTTTTATATTTTTTTGACAGCCTTGAAAAAACCCGCTTCCTTCGTTACCGAAAAGCCCTTTGACCGGTCCGTTTTTTTCTCCACGAAGCCCTTGAATTCCTTGTATCTGTCAAGGATATATCGATTCTGGTTGCCGTGACAGGACATGATATATTCCAGGATGGGCTCTGCTTTATCGATGAGCAGACTGTCTTCATAAATGAATTTTTCCACTTCGGAAAAGCTGGTTTTCAGGATCTGCTGCCCGTTATCAAGGCCGAAAATCAGATACAGCTGTCTGGCGGCAAGCTCGATCCTTTCGTCAAACTCTTTTACAAGCCGGGTGATCTCCTGCATGTGCCCGCTTCCGTAGGTACTGGCATACAAAATACCGCCGGGCTTTAAAACTCTGGCTGCTTCCGCTGCCGCCTGCTCCGGTTTCTCACAGTAAAACAGCATATGATTGGCGATGACCACATCAAAGGTTTCATCACCGTAAGGGATCTTGTTGCAGTCAAATTCCGCAAAAGAGATCACGTCTGAAAGAGCCTCTGATCCTTTCACTTTTTTCCCTTTGGCGTTTTCCCGAAAAATAGCCTTCCTTGCATCCTGCAGCATACCGGAAGAAATGTCCGACAAAATGATCTGTGTTCCTTTGCCTGTGGGGATCTTTTTGATGTTTTCCGCCCACAAAGCACCGCTGCCGCAGCCCAGCTCCAGGATCTTCATGCCGTCTGTAAGCTCCATATTACGGAACATCCAGGGAAACCACCCCTCTTTGTTGGTGGAATACAGACTGTGGAGGTTGATCCTGGCGGAAACGTTGCTGGAATTCTGATACTGCTTGTTCAGACTGTTTTCCATACTGGTCAGGTTGATCAGGGAAAGCATTTTGTCCCAATTGATCTTCTTTCCTTTTTCATAAGCTGCCAGCGTATCATCCACAGCCTTTTGTACCAGCTGCATCTGCTCGATCTTATCCCGGATCAGCGTCTGCTGTAGTTTCAGGGAATCCACCATAAAGTTCTTATCCCCGGCACTGACGGTCAGCTCCTTGATCTCATCCAGAGAAAACCCCAGATACTTATACAGCAGGATCTGCTGGAGCTTTACCAGGTCTCCCGAAGTATAGTATCTGGCGCCGGTTTCTTCCTTGATGAAAGAAGGCTTTAAAATATTCTGTTTGTCATAGAACCTGACGGTTCTCACGGATACGCGGGCCATCTTCGCCAGCTGTCCGGTGGTAAGATATTCTTGTTTCATTTTTCCGTATTTCAGTTACTGGTTGCAGCTGTTGTTGCCGCGATGATGCATACCATGATAGCCACCTGCTCGGCGATGACAGCAGCCACCGTGCTGTTGATGGTAGAGCTGCTGAGCAGTGTGCGGTTTGTCTCATAAGAATCAGCCACAAGCATTGCCGCAAACATAACTCTTCTTTGCTGGTTCATGGAAAGTGAGCCAAATCCTTTAAAGGATTTCAGATAATCCGCAACTTCCAGCACCTCATCTACCAGAGCATCCGAATTTGCTTCCACGTCAATGAGTGCCCCAAGGGAAGCAAACTCTCCGTAATCCTTGCCGTACTTTGTTCCGTGATTTGCAAAGGTGTGATACAGATCAGCCACCTTGTTGCACTTTGCTTCCATATCGCCATCTGTCAAGGCCAGCACCTCGGCCAGTCCCTGGATCTCATTGCCGCTGACCTTGATCCGCAGCTCTTTCTTCATGTAGTCATAGCATGTTTCCATTTCACTGACGATCATATCCACGGATTTAGACGTCAGGGTCAGAAGCATTGCAAACACAATATCTCCGGAGTCGGTGATCATGGGATGTTCTTTCGACATTTTCTTAAACAGCTCCTTGTATTTTGCGATCAGATCATCTGCAGCCGCAACTCTTCCCGCATCGCAAATACTGATGGCAGCCTGTACCAGATATCTGCTGTCGGAAAAGGAACCCTTCGTCAGTTTTTCGTAAACACTCTTAACATCCTGAAAATACTGCATGGGATCACTTGCAAGTGCCATCTTGCAGGCCAGAACCGGCTTCAGCTCGGAACGAAGAGAAGAAAAAATCCCCGTATTTTTTTCCAGGATCTTTCTGCACTCTTCAATCCGGTTAACATCTGCTTCCTTACCTGCGCCGGAATATACCATGGCAGCTGAGATGCTCATCAGATCGTGCTCCCACTTAAATTCCTTTTTGATCGTCTCCTTATTGCGTAAAAACAGATCGCATTTGTTTTTGATCGATTCCTTCATCTTTCTTCCTCCCACATATACATTGTAATAAGTGCGCCTGTCTGTTTTGCTGCACCCATCTGCCATTTTATCACAGCTTTGCTTTTCAAGTCATTACTTAAAACCTTATTTTTCTCTGAATTTTTCGGCGTTCAACCCTTTTTTGCAACAATAAGATACCTGTGGATCGTTCCTTCCACAAAACCGTTTTTATCAATCTCTTCCTGCATGCCAAGCAGTCTGTCAAAGCATTTTTCCACGGAAAATCCGGTAAACTCCCACTCAATAATGCGGGCAAACCAGACAAAGGCACCGACATCATAAAACCGGATCGGCCGAAAGGCTTCCTCTCCCCTTATCACTGTCAGCCCGGCATCTTCGAACTTTTTCTTCTGAACGGACAGCTCCAGATCCGAAAACGGTTTTGGCACGTCAGGCAGAACCATCTTTACAAGGTCTCTGTCATTCTCACTGCCAACCTGCTCCGTAACAAAGAGGCCATCTGCTTTAAGCAGTCTGGCCGTTTCTTTTGGATCAAAGTCTCCGTGTCTGTTAATGATCATGTCAAATGAGCTGTCTGCAAAAGGAATATTTGCGGCATCGTCACATGCCCTGAAGTCTATTCCAAGCGGCAGCAGTTTTTCCCTGCACAGCTCCACATTGGGAGGATAACCTTCCGTTGCAGCAGTATTTTCATAAGGATGTCCAAGGGATAAAAGTAACTCTCCTCCGCCTGTATCAAAGTCCAGCAGCTTCATACCGTCTGTGCGGCATGCATCAATGATCTGCTTATAATCCCAGGGAAGGTCTTCCTCCTCTTCGTATCTGCCGTGGATGTGAGAAAAGTCCCAACCATGGATATGGGCTATCCTTTCTTCTGCTTCCCACTCTTTTCTTAGTTTTTCTATTCTTTCTGTGTTCATAATCTCTTGATCCTTTTGGGGGCTTGGGGACGGGGTTCATGGCTCATTTTTTGGGATAACCTTCCCCGTCTTTTATGATTTCGTTTTGTGCTTTCGGTTTTTTGTGGCTATTATGACCTAGCGTCATGTACCCGGGGCGGTTGGGTCATACTATTCCCCCGGCTCTTGCTGCTTTCGCGATGAAGCTATGACTCTGTGTGCATTCCGCGACAGCTCTGGGTCATAGTATTCTTCTGATTCACGCTAATGTCACAATGATTCTATGACCTGGAATAAACTCTGCAAGGGCTCAGGGTCATAGCATGCAAACCTTCCGGATCGCTCCACCATATAATCCATGACCCAGCAGACACGCAAATCTTCATTTGGGTCATATTTAACGTTTTATTCCTATTCTTTTCTCTGTGTTTCATCAGGATAATCCCAAAATCCGCCGGTATGGAAGTTTTCATTTCCCAGCGGCTTTGCCGTCAATTTGAAGATCACACAGCCATCCGGACACACAACCGTTTTCGTATACTTCCCATCGCCACCGACTTTGGTAAGATCTCCGCCGCTTCTGACAGCTTCCATCAACGGATACAGCATCATCATTGTCTTTGAACATATTCCACAGCCATCCTTATTAACCGGACATCCATAGCTGCATTGATAAACATCACCAATTTCTTCCCCATTACGGCAATATCGTTCTGTATGATCCCCATGCATAAACCCTGTTACTTCAATCGTAAATTCATATTCTTCATCATACCACTTTTTCATATTTTCTCCTTTTCTGCTTTAATCCGCCGACGTACCCTTAACGCGATTGGCTATTGAGACTGTCGATCATTTCATTTGTCCGTCTGATCTGCCTGAAGAACAGAATATAATACACGATGGCACAAAACACAAAGAGGATTGTCACGGACAGGATCATATCCCTGTAGGCTGTCGGGGCGATTTCCGAAAAATGCCCCATGATCCATATCCCAAGACACACAAGGCCGATGACCACCAGATACTGACCGATGCACACCGGGATGAACGGGAATTTTTGCAGGTAATAATGAATGGCAAGGATGATCGTAATCATTACCGAAAACCCGAAGCAGATAAAAATGTTTTCCGTATAGTTTGCATCCGTAAAACCGGTGATCTTTTCCCAGATCAGCTTGCCCATCACGATCAGCGTAAAGCTGATGCAAACAATGGATATGATATTTTTTCTTGTGATCAGTTTCATTTTTTCCTGCCTCCCTGTATCTTAGAAAGCATATCGTAAAAACCCTTCTTATAGCTGCGGTTCATCACCAGTTTCTCGTCATTTTTCAAAAAGATCGTGACCCTCATATTGATATCGCCCTGCAGTTTTTTGATCCTTGGGGACGGGGTTCACGGCTCATTTTATTCCGATATAACTCACTACCTATACCTAGCTCCCAGCACTGCAGCAGCCAATGTACAAATTAGAACAATAAACCCAATAACGCCAAGAACTATTAATATAGGAATAATATGTTCAGAGCCTTTATCAGCTCTTCTTCCATAAGGTGTACAGCTATTAGAGGGATCATGTGGATCATATAAAACATCTATTGTTTTCCCTACTCCACCCAAGGATATAAATATTTCATCTCTACCAGTATATCTTTCACCATTTACAAAATACTCATAACTTGCAATTGTACGATCACCACCTGACCAGGCATCAGAATTTCCACGAAACTCAACTGGCATAGTACCATACGTATCTGTAACTTTCGCCTTTGTTTTTACGGTACACTTTTTATTTCGTTTTATTTTTTCCTTAACAGACTTAGGATTAGTAAGTCTCGTAACAATTATAGGCAACCCGAATGCTATAAATACCATTAAAATAATCAATATTATCCCAAAAGTCTGACGTCCACTTGCCAAAATCATCATGTCCCCCATAAAACCATTCTCCCTAAATCCATTTAATAAAACGGTAATATATCTTTCTACCGTATCCTTCCAACAAAAATGGAAATTCTGCTTTTCTTCAGTAATTGCTTGCAGGCAACCGGATCTGCGTTTGAAACGCCACCACAGCATCCCCCGTAATCTGTACCTGCACAGGCTGATGATCACGGATCTTTACCTGCACTTTCATTCCGCCGTCTCGCTTTATCGCTTCTCCCTGTCTTATGGTAAAGCAAAGTTCATTTTCCGTCTCCAACTGCCTGCATATACCAAAGTGAACCAGGTAGGCTCCCAGCGGGCCGTTAGCGTTTCCTGTGACCGGGTCCTCCAAAATCCCTATTGCCGGCGCAAACATTCTACCGTGTACAAGTACATCTGCATCCGGATCCAGGGTAAATACATAGTATCCGTTGCATCCTACCTCTAAGCTGATTTCCGTCAGCTTATCCATGTTGGGTTTCAGACTGTGCAGCAATGCTTCAGAGTCTATCCCCACCATGATCTTCGAATGACCGGCTGATGCTATGGCCACGGGGCAATCCTCCCGCAAACATCCTCTGTCTATTCCAAGCGCATCAGCAATGCGCCCTACCAATGATTCCTCAAAGGGCTTAGAAACCTCCGGCTTTCCCTGTGTCATCACAATGGAAAAGTCTTCTCCCTCCTGCACGATATCTACCGGAAGTGTTCCGGCCTTTGTCTTTTGCATTACTCTTCCCGACACAGCACTTCCCTCAATGGCTCGCACATAGTGTGCCGCAATGGTCGCGTGTCCGCACAGCGGTACCTCAGTGGAAGGTGTGAAAAAACGCACTTCGATATCAGCCTCAGGATCTTCTGACTGAAAAATGAACGCCGTTTCCGAATTATTCATTTCCCGGGCGATACGCTGCATCTGCTCTTCCGTCAACCCGTCCGCATTGGGCACCACCCCCGCCGGGTTTCCGTGAAAACATTCACGCGTGAAAGAATCGATCTGGTACAGTCTGTATGTTTTCATGGTTTTATGCTTTTCTCCTTAGAAATGTATCTTCAATGGACCTTAGGGAACCTTGGGGACGGGGTTCACAGTCCATTTAATTATCAATCGGCAGTTCGTAATTTTCCAATTTTATCACCATGTTTTCATCATCTTCACTTATCAGATCTTAGAATTGCGTACCAACTTGAATCATTGATTCCTTGATTATTTATATCTGAACTGCGAAGTGTGCCTTCATATTGCATACCACATTTTTTCATAACCATTCCGGAATGTGGGTTATTAACATCATGCCTTGATTCAATACGATTTGCTCCTACCTTATCAAAAAAGAAATCTATGACTTCCTTTAATGCTTCAGATGTAAGCCCATGATTCCACCAGTTCCTGCCGATACAGTATCCAATATGGATCATATTTATGCTCTCTTTCATGTCAACAGCTGAGATACTACCTATCGGTTCATCTATTTCTTTTAGAACAATGGCCCACTGATAGTACTTTTCGTCCTTATAAGAATCTACCCACTGTTTCAGAATATCCTTCGTAACACTCACCGTTTCATGGGGCAGCCATGTCAAATACTTTGTTACTTCTTCATCATTTGCCCAATTCTTAAACATCGCATCGGCATCTTCTACTTTGAATTGCCTCAATATTAGTCTTTCTGTCTCGATCGTCTGCGTCCCACAATGTTTCATTTTTCTATTCCTATCTTTCCTTTTATTCTCCGAGAAACCTTACTACCACTTCATCCCGACAGGCTTGAACCTTGGGGACGGGGTTCTTGGTTCATTTCATCTTAGATATGAATTGCCAATTATCATTACACTTTTACATTGCGTGTATCGAACATATCCTCATCTTCCTGTTTATCGTTAGAACACCCCACGCCTTACTGTTTGCGGGAGACGCAGGCGGAATGAATATGGCCTCGCTTATGACGTTGCTCTCTACCCTGCCAAGGTTCGTGATACAATGGCCGGCACGCTTTTCATAGCCGAACATCCTGCTGCCGACAAATCTGCCGGCCTTACTCTCAAAGCTTCCAAGCGTCGATATTGCTACTGCGTCGAGAAGTTCGGGGTCCATATAGAAATAACACGAGAGAACAAGCATCTCCTTATTGGGCTTACTTAAAATGCGCTTGACTTCATGATCTACAGCCTTGGCAAGTTCCATGATCTCAAAATTCTTCTTAACAACCACGCTGAAGGCAGTAGCATAGTTTCCAAGAGCACCTTCCTTATAGTTTTTGATCTTATTCCTTATGTCGGAAGCAATGACCACCTTATCCGTGCCCTCATCGATCATCATCTTAGCAACAAGATAGTCATTGAGCGACACTCCGTTTTCCCTGCATAAATTAAGGAGAGAATCTAGTTTTTCTTCGTCAATTTTCTTTATTTCACGCTTTATATCCTGTTTCGAATCATGGTCACGCTCAAACCTAAGATACTCTTCGTAGCTGACCTTATGTCCTTCTTTACGCCACTTCTTATTGGCATCCTTGATTAACACCTTGCTGATAAACCCAAGGCCGCTGCCACCCGGAAGGTCATCAAGACTTTCCATAAGCTTCTCGTCAATTGGTTGCGGCAAGGCACCATTCGCGTAATGATCCGCAAACTCCTGCACCAGCTGAAGAAGCCCTCTTCCGTCACAAAGAAGATGATGCGTTATAAAAAGAACCCTCGTTCCGCTCTCGGAAGGATAAGCAAAGACCCTAAGCAGTGCGTCCTTTTGAACGTTCCACCCCGCTGAAGATACCGCTTCATAATCAGTCTGCCAGTTATCGTCTGCTTTTTTTATTGTTACCGGGATTTCAAGTTCCGATTGCTCCTCATAATATATCATGGAACTTCCCTTTTCCTCAGCTATCAGACTTCTCATAAGCGGGTGGGCTGATTTTAGAACATCTATGCTCTCGATGATCCTCTTCGCATCAAACTCTGCCTCAATCTCCGCCACGATGCCAAAATGCATATTCGGGCACATATAGTGTGCTCTTTCCGTATATAAATATTTCCTCTCTGACATGAGTTTATCTTTCCTTTTTTTTAGCCGTGGGGAAACGTGGGGACGGGGTTCATGGCTCATTATAACACTATATCCCCTGAAATGATTTTACTTATGAACGTACCGAAATCAACTGCTACTATAGTTGAGTCTTCGTATTCCGGCTCAACTCCGTATACAACATTACCGTTTGTGATATCTATGGCATAATAGGAATACTCACCCTCAACAGACATAAATATTGGCAAGTGTGTATCCCAATACGCAATAATCTAAGAATCACCATCACACCATTCAAGACTCTGGAGTTCATATTCATTCCATCAAAAACCTTCATTTAGATCATTATTATAATCAAGAGGTGTAATAAACCATTTTGTAAATTCTTTGTTTTGACACACTCTTAATTTAGCGACAAATTCATTCCATTTATCCGGAATACTATAACGCTCTTTGATATGATTTGGTAAATCAGTCGTTATCTTCTGTCCATTTAATAAATTGTCCCTTCATATATTGCCTCCGAACAGATGCTGGTTATCATCTGAAATAGTCTTATAAACTGAAATATATTTTCCGGGTTATCATTTCAACCTATCCAGATATTAAAGTTCCTTAGTGATTATCACAGCATCTTCCGGCTGATTCTTAACAGCTATCTGGAACGCATCCTCATATATAAGTTCACCCGGAATCTCATCGCATTCAGAAACATAGAGCTTTACTCCATACTTCTTACACATCTCACGATAGAATGTCATCTGATTCCAGATATCCTCTGCCTCCTTACTGTCCTTAAACCATGTGATAGCACCGTCAGGATTATTCTTCTCATAAAACGGAGGAACAGGCAAAACTCTTTCGAAATATTCTCTGTTGCGCCAGTATTCCTTCTCCTCCTCTTCCGTTAATGTCTTGCCGTCTACGAGCTTACCTACAGCTGTAAAAATGCCCCTTGGCTGTTTTGTGATGTAAGCACAGTCTTTCATGTGTACTCTGAAATACTTCATTTTTATTCTGGTAATATCCTTTCCATGGACATTATGTTTTGTATTCATAATCAATTATCCTGAAATATTATTTCTCTACAAACCGGAATTTATATTTCCCGGGCGATACGCTGCATCTGCTCTTCCGTCAACCCGTCCGCATTGGGCACCACCCCCGCCGGGTTTCCGTGAAAACATTCACGCGTGAAAGAATCGATTTGGTACAGTCTGTATGTTTTCATGGTTTTATGCTTTTCTCCTTAGAAATGAATCTTAAACTCTACTTTGATGTCACTCTTTACCTTGCTTGCAAACAGTTCTCCATCCTTGGGATTTCCGACGCCTCCCCCGTAGTGTACGGGAATCGCTACCGCAGGATGGATCTCATTGATCAGCGCCGCCGCCTTTCCCGCATCCATGGTAAAAGTACCGCCAATGGGCACAAGCGCCACATCACAGCTCACCGCTTTGGCCTCCTTTGTTGCATCCGTGTCTCCGGCGATATAGATCCGCTTCCCCTCCAAGAATAGAATGTATCCTACCCATTCGGCGCTCTTCGGATGAAAGGGCTTTAGCAGGTTATATGCGGGAACCGTCTCCAGCTCTAATCCGTCTATGGTCGTTTTCATCCCCGGCGAAACCGTTTCGATTCTGCGCACCAAATGTTCAACCTCACCGACCTTACGCATCATCTTCTCCGGCACCACCAAAGTAGTGTCTTTGCCTGCGACTTTGGCGATATCATCCGGAGAAAAATGATCGTAGTGATCATGGGTGATCAAAATAAAGGCTGCGTCCCTGGGCTCCGCATCCATCTGAAAGGGATCGATGTAGACTGCTCCCACACCGGTGCTGATCCGAATACTGTTCTGTTTAAATACCTCAATATTCTCTGTCATCTTCATCCTCCTTCCGAATGGCCAATGGACCATGGGGACGGGGTTCATGGCTCATTTCATTCCGATATAGACGATTAAAGCTTTATAAGGGAGGCAAGTTTCTTCCCGCATAATATTCCCAATATACAGCAACCGCAGCTGAGTATCACATATAATCCTCCAATAGCATACTTCTTATTATCAAACAGGTTGAAGGCCTCAAGTGAAAATGTTGAAAATGTGGTAAAGCCACCGCATACCCCAGTCTTCCAAAATAGAACTGTATTATCGGAGATGCCTTCCTTGTTACTCGTCACACCGACTATAAATCCGATCAAAATAGCTCCTATTATATTTGTTATAAGAGTCAGTACAGGAAATTCCGTCTTAACTGGGATAAGACTTATAGCGTATCGTGCTACTGCGCCTAAAGCACCGCCAAGTGCTACAAACAAAAAACTCATATATACCTTTCTCTCTTCTGCTGATCAAAAGCCTCTTCAGATTCCATAAACCGCCACGCCGACCACCGCCGCAAGGCATATAAGGCCGATGGGTGACAGGCCTTTTTTGCTTACTTTTCTTGCGCCAAAATAAACCGCTGCAAAGCCGCAAGTCATGATAATCGCGGTATTATCAACACGGTTCTCAGTCTTTACATGGCAATTGCCCAGAATCATATATACGCCGGTTGCAAGAATCACACCGATCACACACGGCTTAAGACCGCGCAGGATGGCCTGCACGAAAGAGTTCTCAAAAAGGCTCCTTGCCAGTACCATGATAAGAAGAATGATCAGAAACGCCGGAAGCATAACCGCCGTTGTGGCAACCACCGCCCCTAACAGACCGCCCTTATTGCTGCCCACATAAGTAGCTAGATTCACCATAATAGGACCGGGCGTACTTTCGCTCACCGCGATCATGTAAGAAAGCATCTCATCATCCAGCCATCCATGCGCTAACACCACATCTCTGATCAGCGGTATCGCAGCATATGCTCCTCCAAAAGAAAACAACCCAACTTTCAAAAATCCGATCAAAAGATCCAAGTATATCATGGTTTACTCTCCTTTCCATGTCCTTTCTCCACAAGAAAGAAGACAACACTGACAAGCACTGCCACAAGCATCACCGCGATGGATGATATGTGTAATTTCAGCACATTGATAAGCATGATACCAACAAAAGAAGCCAAAAGGGTCCCGATCTGCAGCGGTTTCTTTTTCATCTTCTTCATCATCTTTATCGCCGCATCAAGGATCAATATACCTACCGCTATCCTGATTCCCCTGAAGGCATGCGCTATCCATGCAATCTCTAAGAATCCTTCCAGAAACATGGATATAGAAAAGATGATAATAAACGAAGGTATAGCCACTCCCAGTGTCGCAAAAAAAGCACCCGAAAGCTTCCCTTTTTTGTAACCTACATACGTAGCGCAGTTAATCGCTATCGGCCCGGGCGTCGATTCTGCAATTACCGTTATATTCATCATTTCATCATGTGTGATCCATTTTTTCTGTTCCACGCAGATATTCTCAATCATTGAGAGCATCGCATATCCTCCGCCAAAGGTAAATAATCCAATCTTGGCAAAGGTTAAAAACAGTTCCATAAATATAGGCATACATGCTCCTTCTTTGGCCCTTGGGGACGGGGTTCATGGTCCATTGAATTCCGAGATACATTACTACCACTTCATCCCGACAAACTTGAACATCCTATAATGTTTTCTGCATTACTACTGCATCTTTAAACATCCCGTTTACAAAGAAATAATCTTTATATATTCCTATGTCTGTAAATCCCATTTTATGGTACAGATTAATCCCCTTTGCATTATCAGTAATAACTTCCAGTTCTATAATCCGGATATTCATCTTTTTTGCCTGCTCGAAGATTCTATTTAACATATCTGTTCCTATTCCCTGATTCCAGTACTCCTTTCTTACTGAGATTGAGAATTTAGCCCTA
>JAIKWF010000087.1 GCA_024685005.1 Lachnospiraceae bacterium | reverse complement strand
AGCAGAATAAGCATCATTTTGTCCGCTATTTGCTCCTTCTTTATGTCCCTTTGCACTGCCATAGATTCGTCAGTCTTTCTCTACAGATCCTCAACTATTCTCTCAAACTCCAGGCAAAACCTGTCGTTGTTTCGCATATCATAAGCTAACACATTTTATCATTATAATTCCCTGAAGCGCAAGGGATATCCCTGCTTATTCCACAGCTTGTTCCGAAGTTTATCCTGCAGTTCATTTCGTCTCTTCATCCCCGTAGCCAAACCGTATCACAGACCGTGCCATACCCATCAGTATGAAAATAGTGGGCGTACAGATGATCTGCTGATAACAGAAAAAGTTGTGAAGGAAATAAGCCACAATGGCTATTGCTATGCCATACAGATAAGGGTGTCTTTTCGCTTCGTTCATGCAAGCTTTAAATGACGTGATAAAAATTCCCAAGTATGAAGCAAGCCCCAGAATTCCCAGATTGATCAGTGTGTTGAGCCATTCATTATGAGCGCAGTCCTGTGATATATGGCTCCCCAGAACGTGGTCAAGATCAGCTTTATAATACAAATAGATATATTCTCCAAAGCTGTCCGGTCCCACGCCAAAAAGCTTTTGCAGGATATTCTCCTTGCAGAAGGCTCCCAATGAACATCTCCATGAAACACCTCTGTTGTTTCCCCAGCCGTCATCAAATAGCAGATAAGAATTAGCAGATGCTAACTTCCCCGGCAATCTCCCCGTGGAATTCAGCCAGATATAAATCGCCACGGCGATCATGCCCGCAGCCAAAAGTATGAGGGATACAGATCGTATCTTCTTTAAGTCTGTAATATGAAACTGCGTCTTTTGATATACGTAAAACCGCATCAGCAAATAAAGCAGGATCACAACCATAAGCAGCACGCCGGTAAGCGCTGACTGGCTCATAAAGAAGGAAAGCCTGTCCAGTTTTACGATTCTGTCTGCATATATTTTTTGCAAAATTCCGATGACCTTAAATGCGCCCAGCGCCATGATTGATGTTTCCAGGAAGCGCAGGAAGCAGTCATCCGATTCAAAGGAAATCCAAAACAGCATGAAAAAGATGCCGATCATAGCCATATAGGCACTGTCGGAATTCTGTGTAACCGCCGTCATAAATCCCACCACACTGAATATGCCAAAGGCGATCTTCTGCCAGTTTTTTTGTGCCTGCCAGTACGCGATGATGCCCAGTGGGATCATGATACACATGTAGCTGGAATACCAGGTCACCTGCCCGAGCGTGGAGAGAAAATGCTGCACATAGTATTCCTCCGCATTGCCGTACATCTCCATGGGATCAAATCCAAACCGCATGATCACGCCAAAGGAAAATACTGCAAAGGCCGCCAGGAGATATAAAAAGAGATTGATGGAATCCCATCTCCAAAGTCGGGAGACGCAAAAATAGATCAGTACAAAACTGATCTGGGCTACCAGTCCCATGTACCATCCGTCGGCTCCCCAGATCACGTTCTTTTTATAAGGGGTTAAAGCAGTGGACAGACAACAGACAATGAGGTAAGCAAATGCTAACCAATCCGTGAGAACCAGATTGTGATAAGCTTCCTGAAAAAGCCTCTTGGTTTCCTTTTTCGCAGCGAAACTTCCAATGTACCAAAGGAATACGCCGGCCAGGATCGCGGCACAAACGGAGGATACCCGGATAAAAAATCCCCATTTTGCAGTGTCCATATCATAGTATTTGTTATGATAGAACAGTGGATATACCGACAGCATGAGAAATACGTAAATATTCACGATCCATATCATGATCGCCTTTGCTGCCCCACCCGTTTCCGGGGCGGTATTTTTTTTCTTCTTTGCCATGTTTTCCCGGTGTTCCTTCCATTTGTCTCTTATACTATAGTATCGGATTTTCATTTTTGTGCAATACAAAAAAGCAATAAATATGAAAAGAGGCCTGTCCCAAGGACAGACCCTTTATTATGTGCCAATCATATGATGCATTAAGACAGCTCTCGCTCGTAGCACAGAAAATCCTGATCGTACATTTGGCACTTTCCCACTGTCCGATAGCCGAATCCTGCATAGCAGCGAAGCGCCGACTCATTATATTTATTGACGATGATGTGTATTCCCCGATAGCCTCTTCTTTTCAGTTCATCCAAGCCAAACTGCATCATTACCTTACCAAGCCCCCGACCCTGCTGATCCGGCAAAACTGCCAGCCTTGCAAGCTCACCCTCGGGCTTGAGATTTTCGTCCCAGCAGGGAAGCGCGTCCACGGCCTCATCTTCTTCCAGAGATATAGCAGCCTGTATGCTACCGTCTGTTTTCAAAACGAACAACGCATCCCGGGACAAGTCAAAATCAAAGGTTTCATCCGAAGGATAATCTTCACTCCACGGACAGAATTTGCGTCCCTTTTGCGCCGCATAAAGTGCCATTACCTCATCTCTATCTTCTTCTGTTGCCATTACGATTTCGTATTCCACCATTGCCTCCGTCTTTAACGTACGATCTTTCGGATATACCGGCTCTTTGAGCCTCACTCCGCCAATACAGAGGATCCGTTGGGCAGATAGCCGGATATTTCTCTGGCTTCCGTATCGCTCATACCACGAGCAAGGCAACGATTATATACTTCATACGCATTTTCATTGCGTCCTTCCTCTCGTCCTTCTTCTTTTGCATCCTGTATAATAACCCATTCTTTCATATACTGGCTCCTCCAGATTTCATTTTTTCTGCCTTTTGACACTGCTTCTTCAAGTTTTCTGGTTAATTCATTTCCTACTTCTCCGTTTTCCACATAATTATATAAATCCCTCAGATCTTCCGGCAGATCATTTCCTGTGTAGGTGCAGTTGTAAAAAATCTTAACCGTTTCATCGCCCATCTCCAGGCTTGGTAGTTCTTCGCACCGTTGCTTAAATGTGTATCGGCTGATCCCCCTTTGATAGGGATCAAATGTACAAAGGAACAAAACGTTACTCTCCGGAAGACTTTTATAACTGTTTCCTTTGTTCATGAAGTCATCGCTAAAACCCAGTTCCTCATAGCTTTTCATTGTTTTGTTTCTACTCATCTTCATACTCCTTTCCTGATAATATGGCAGGAATTAAAGTATGAGTAGATCATTTACCATTCCTGCCTATAATCTGTGGGTGTTTATAAGCAAGAATTTCAAGAACATCTAAGAATAAAAAAGAAAATGTGGAATTGTTTAGTGCGTGAAATACTGCTTACAGCCTCATAATAGCATACCGTAAGCAGTTTGCAAACTAAAAAAATGACAACCCAATTGAATACGTGCGTGAAAGGGCCCACGAACAAAAAACAGGACCGGGCTTCATGCCCTGTCCTGTTTTTTATTAGCGTGCGTGAAAGGATTCGAACCCTCGACCTTCTGGTCCGTAGCCAGACGCTCTATCCAGCTGAGCTACACGCACTTATATGTGAAGCGGATTTCTCCGCAACAGCATCATTTATATTACTACATACACTCCTGTCTGTCAAGGGGTGATTTTGTATTACTGGTTATTATTCGTCCTGTACATTTCTGGGCTTTTCACCGTCTGCGTGCCAGCGAAGGTATGCATTGATGAATTTGTCCAGGCTTCCGTCAAGGACTGCATCCGCGTTGGCGTTTTCTTCGCCGGTACGAAGGTCCTTTACCAGCTTATAGGGCTGCAGGAAGTAGGATCTGATCTGGGAACCCCAGGCAATATCCTGAAGCTGGCCCTGAATGTCGGAGAGTTTTTCCGCATGGGCCTCTTTTTTGAGCATATACAGCTTGGCCTTCAGCATCTGCATCGCCTTGTCCTTATTCTGGAACTGGCTTCGCTCATTCTGGCACTGTACCACGATTCCCGTGGGAAGGTGGGTGATACGGATGGCCGATGAGGTCTTGTTGATGTGCTGACCGCCGGCGCCCGAGCTTCGATAGGTATCGATGCGCAGATCTTTTTCCTCGATCTCAATATCCGGCGTCTCTTCAAGCTCCGGCATTACATCCAGTGATACAAAGGATGTCTGACGCTTTCCCTGTGCATTGAAAGGAGAAATGCGCACAAGTCTGTGGACGCCTTTTTCGGATTTCAGAAGGCCGAATGCATTGGTACCGTTTACCTGGAAGGTGACGGATTTGATCCCTGCTTCTTCTCCTTCAAGGAAGTCCAGCTCATCGATGGCAAAGCCTTTACGCTCTGCCCATCTGGTATACATACGATAGAGCATGGAGCACCAGTCGCAGCTCTCGGTGCCGCCTGCGCCTGCATTCAGGCGAAGGATCGCATTGTTGGCATCGTACTCTTCCGATAAGAGCTTCTTCATCCGGATGTTTTCCAGTTTTGTGGTAAAGTCCGCAAATTCGTTTTTGGCTTCTTCGGCGATCTCTTCGTCCTCGGCTTCGTTTCCCATCTCAATAAGGGTCTCGATGTCTTCATACTGCTGTGATAACTCGCAGGCCGCTGCCACGTCATCCTTCAGATCTTTCAAAAGCTTGGTCTTCTTCTGGGCTGTTTCCGCATCGTTCCAAAAATCCGGTGCTTCCATTTCCCGCTCAAGCTCTTCGATCCTCTGCTCTTTGCTGACCACATCAAGGGAATCCTTTGCTTCCTGCAAAGCATCCTTATATCCGGCCAGATCGATTTTCAGCTGATCCAATACTACCATGGTGTATCCGTTCCTTTTCTATCGGCAAATATGCCTTAATCCTTCAATGCCCCGGCTCTTCCGTGGCAGTTCTTATACTTTTTACCGCTTCCGCAAGGGCAGGGGGAGTTAGGATAGATCCTTGCTGCTTCCTTACGTACCGGTTCTCTTGCTGCCGTGTCATCCTTGTTGGTTCCGGTAACCTTGGCAACTTCTTCACGTTCTACTTTCTGCTCGATCTTGACATGGAACAGCAGACGTACGGTATCCTCGCGGATGGCTTCTGTCATCTCATCGAACATGTCATAACCGGTCATCTTATACTCTACCAAAGGATCTCTCTGTCCGTAGGACTGCAGTCCAACGCCCTGTCTGAGCTGATCCATATCGTCGATATGGGCCATCCACTTGCGGTCGATCACCTTTAAGAGGATCACGCGTTCTACTTCTCGGATCGCTTCGGGAGTAGGGAATTCCATCTCCTTGCTCTCGTACAGCTTCACAGCCTTTTCCTTCAGCATGTGCTTGAGTTCATTTTTCTTGCAATCCTTCACATCCGGATGGATCACAGGCTCAAAGGGAATGATGGGCAAAAGGATCTGGTTGAGCTCCTTCAGATCCCAGTCATCACTCTTTTTATCATCGGAAATGCAGGTGTCGATGGAAGCTTCCACGGTGTCTGCGATCATCTTATAGATCACATCTCGCATGCTCTCACCGTCAAGCACTCTGCGACGCTCCGCATAAATGATCTCTCTTTGCTCGTTCATAACCTGATCGTATTCAAGCAGGTTTTTACGGATTCCGAAGTTGTTATTCTCGATCTTCTTCTGGGCACCTTCAATGGCATTGGTCAGCATCTTATGCTCGATCTGCTGTCCTTCCTCAATTCCCAGCGCATTGAACATGCTCATCATACGGTCTGATCCGAACAGTCGCATCAGATCATCTTCCAGGGAAATGTAGAAGCGGGACTCACCGGGGTCTCCCTGACGACCGGAACGACCGCGCAGCTGATTGTCGATACGGCGGGATTCATGCCGTTCTGTACCGATGATCTTCAGACCGCCTGCTTCTCTGGACTTTTCATCAAGCTTAATATCCGTACCACGACCGGCCATGTTGGTGGCGATGGTAACGGCGCCGTGTAATCCGGCATCTGCTACGATCTCAGCTTCCATCTCATGGAACTTTGCATTCAGGACTTTATGCTGGATCCCGGACTTGGTAAGCATCTTGGAAAGGAGCTCGGATGTTTCGATGGTAATGGTACCCACCAGTACCGGCTGTCCCTTTGCATGTGCCTCTTTTACGGCTTCCACAACGGCGTTGAATTTTTCCTTCTTGGTCTTGTAAACCACGTCCTCAAGATCCTGTCTGATAACAGGCTTGTTGGTAGGGATCTCGATAACGTCCATTCCGTAGATATCACGGAACTCCTTCTCCTCTGTCAGCGCCGTACCGGTCATGCCGGCTTTTTTCTCGAATTTATTAAAGAAGTTCTGGAAGGTAATGGTAGCAAGGGTCTTGCTCTCTCTTTTTACCTTTACGTGCTCTTTTGCCTCAATGGCCTGATGCAGACCGTCGGAATAACGGCGTCCCGGCATGATACGTCCGGTAAACTCGTCTACGATATAGACCTGATCGTCTTTTACCACATAATCCTGATCGCGGAACATCAGGTTGTGAGCCCGCAGCGCCAGGATGATATTGTGCTGGATCTCCAGGTTCTCGGGATCTGCCAGGTTCTCGATCTGGAAAAAGCGCTCTACCTTCTGCACACCTTCTGCAGTCAGGTTTACCAGCTTGTCTTTTTCGTTTACGATGAAGTCTCCGTCTTCTTCCTGCTCGATACCCATCATGATATCCAGCTTGCTCTGCTCTTCCTGATCTTTACCTCGCTGCATCTGGCGGGCAAGGATGTCGCAGGCTTCATACAGCTTGGTGGATTTGCCGCTCTGACCGGAGATGATCAGCGGAGTTCTGGCCTCGTCGATGAGAACCGAGTCCACCTCGTCGATGATGGCATAATGCAGGTCTCTCTGTACCAGCTGCTCTTTGTAGATCACCATGTTGTCACGCAGGTAATCAAAGCCCAGCTCGTTGTTGGTCACATAAGTAATATCGCAATTGTAGGCACTGCGTCTTTCCTCTTTGTCCATGGTGTTTAATACCACGCCCACCTTCAGACCGAGGAATTCGTGGATCTGTCCCATCCACTCCGCATCACGCTTTGCCAGATAATCATTGACCGTGACGATGCAAACGCCCTTGCCTTCCAGGGCATTTAAGTATGCCGGTAAAGTCGATACCAGGGTTTTACCTTCACCGGTACGCATCTCTGCGATACGGCCCTGATGGAGGATGATACCACCGATCAGCTGTACCCTGTAATGCTTCATATTTAATACTCTGTATCCTGCTTCTCTGACAACGGCAAAAGCCTCAACCAGCAGGTCATCCAGTGTCTCGCCTTTCGCTAAACGTTCTTTGAATTCCTTTGTTTTTCCTCTGAGTTCTTCATCGGAAAGAGCCTGCATGCTTTCGTCAAGTGCTTCGATCTTGTCTACAATGGGCTCTATTCTCTTTAATTCTCTCTGTGAATGGGTTCCGAATACTTTTTCAACTAACTTCATATCTGCTTCCATTTCCGCCGCATTTTGCGGCATGTACATTAACTTACCGGTTCCGCGATTTTATGGCAATACAAAAAACGCCCCTTGCGGAACACACTCCGACATTCTATCAGATTTTCGATTTTCTTTCAACCATAAAGCCATTATATAGAAGTTAATTTTTTGTGACGTTGATTTTTCCATTGTTAAATGCTATCATTGAAAAGGTCGCCCTGCGGTTTGTCACGGGGCAAAACAGCAAACAAAGTATTATGGAAATGCGAGGTGCAAAGATGTCAAAGAGTTTTGATGATTTACTGAAAAAAGTAAATGAGTGTTCCAAGAAAAAGGTTGCCGTTGCGGTTGCTCAGGATAAGCCCGTACTGGAAGCCATTAAGCTTGCAAAAGAGCGCAATATCGCTGATGCGATCCTGGTTGGCGACGAGGAAAAGATCAAAGAGATCGCTGCTGAGATCTCCATGGATCTGTCTCAGTTCGAAGTGATCAATGAGCCTGATGTACAGGAAGCAGCCCTGAAGGCTGTCAGCCTGGTTCATGACAAAAAGGCTGATATGTATATGAAGGGTATCATCGATACCAAGTCTTTCCTGAAGAGTATCCTGAACAAGGAAGTTGGTCTTCGTACCGGAAAGCCCCTCTCTCACGTTGCCGTATTTGAGCTTAAGGGCATCGATCACCTGCTCTTCCTTACCGACGTAGCTTTCATTCCTTATCCTACTCTGGAGGATAAGGTTAATATCATCAACAACACCGTAGAGGTTTGCCATGCATGCGGTCTTCCCAATCCCAAGGTTGCACCCCTTGCAGCTGTTGAGGTTGTAAATCCCAAGATGGAATGCACCGTTGAGGCACAGACCCTTACCGAGATGAACGAAAAGGGTGAGATCACCGGATGTATCGTTGACGGACCTCTTTCCCTGGATATCGCCATCGATCCCGAAGCAGCTGCTCACAAGGGAGCATCTGATCGCAAGATCGCCGGAGATGCAGATGTTCTGCTCTTCCCGGATATCCACGCAGGAAACCTGGTTTACAAGTGCATGGTTCACACCACCGAATTTAAAAACGGCTGTATTTTAACCGGCACCAGTGCACCTGCCATCCTGACCTCCCGTTCCGATTCTACAGAGACCAAGGTTAACTCCATTGCACTGGCAGCTATCGTTGCAGAAGCACTTGGCAAATAAACCCAGAAAGGAAGGAACTTGTTATGTCTAAGAAAAGTCTGATCATCAACCCCGGTTCCACCTCCACCAAGATCGGTGTATTTGAGGATGAAACACTTTTATTTGAAGAAACTCTGCGTCATTCCACCGAAGAGATCGCGCAGTATGCCAGCATTGTAGATCAAAAGGATTTTCGTAAGAATATCATTCTTGACCTTCTGAAATCCAAGGATTTCGACATCAAATCCCTTGATTTCATCGTAGGCCGCGGCGGTATGCTCAAACCCATCCCCGGCGGTACTTACGAAGTAAGCGATGAACTTTTGGAAGATCTGAAGATCGGTAAGCAGGGTCAGCACGCCAGCAACCTTGGCGGTATCCTTGCCCGTGAGATCGGCGAAGAGATCGGAAAGCCTTCTTTCATCGTTGATCCCGTTGTAGTTGACGAGCTTGCTCCCATCTCCCGGTATTCCGGCGTTCCGGAGCTTCCCCGCACTTCCGTTTTCCACGCACTGAATCAGAAAGCAGTTGCTAAGCGTTATGCGAAGGAAAAAGGTGTGGCTTACGATTCCCTGAACCTGGTTGTGGTTCACATGGGCGGCGGCGTTTCCGTTGGTGCGCATCAGAAGGGCAAAGTTGTCGATGTATTCAACGCCCTTGACGGCGACGGTGCTTTCTCCCCTGAGAGAGCAGGTGCTGTTCCTTCCGGCGCTCTGATCAAAATGTGCTTCTCCGGCAAGTTCACCGAAAAGGAAGTATACAAAAAGATCGTAGGAAACGGCGGATTCAATGCATATCTCGGTACCAACGATATGCGTGATGTTGAAAAAATGGCAGCAGACGGCGATGCAAAGGCATCCGAGATCCGCGAAGCCTTCATCCAGCAGGTTGCCAAAGATATCGGCTCCATGTGCTGCGTTCTGTCCGGCAAGGTGGATCAGATCATCGTTACCGGCGGTATCGCTTATGATAAGGTAGTGGTTGCCGGTCTGAAAGAGCGCTGCGAGTGGATGGCTCCCTTCACCGTATATCCCGGTGAGGATGAGCTGCTGGCTCTTTGCCAGGGCGGTCTTCGTGTTGTAAACGGCGAAGAGAAGGCTCTTAACTACTAATCATCATTCGTATACACAGGCGCATCTGGTGGTTTTCCTTCAGATGCGCTTTTTTACAAGGGGGATATTATGAAAAAAAGAATTGTTTTTGTTTCACTGCTTACTGCCATGCTCCTTGCATGCATAACAGGCTGCAGCGCGGGCAAAAGCTCCGGGCAAAACAGCCAGAGCGCGCCGGTAGAACCTGTGATCACAACAACTACAGATACTGCGGCTGTCAGCAAGCTTCTTCCTTCCCTGGAGGGTGTCACCGACTTTGAAGCTGAGCAGCTGAAATACGGAGAGAACGATAATCCCCGGGAGCTGCCTGATCAGGTTTCCTTCAAATATCACGGTTATATCACTCTTTCAAAGGAAGCTGCCGAAAAATATGCGAATGCATACGATGATTTCACCGAAGCGGATCCATCCGTTTCCTTTGAGCAGGTGCAGCAGCGGGAAGGAAACTGGCTGTATTCTCCTAAGATGTGTAAGGATCTTCTGGGGCCGGGGATCTTTGGGGATATCTGGATGAGTGGGAATGTGATCCTGTTTGATCTGGGGACATCATAGAGGAGAGGGTAAGCATATTGTGCAAGCCGTGCTCCGTTCTTGCATCGCGCCGGGATAAGTACATAAGCATATTGTGCAAGCCGTGCTTTGCTCTAGCATCGCGCCGGGATAAGTACATAAGCATATTGCACAAGCCGTGCTTTGCTCTAGCATCATACTGATGCTAGAGCAAGCGCCTGCGGCGCCATATAGAATACAAAAAAGAGCCACCCAAACCCGCAAGCGGCCTGGGTGACTTTTTTTATATTCTGCACGGCTTGTGCAATATGCTTAGTGGTGGAACAGTCTAATCCCCGTGAAGCACATGGCAATGTTGTGTTTGTTGCAGGTTTCAATGACGTTGTCATCTCTGACGGAGCCACCGGGCTGTGCGATGTATCTCACGCCGCTTCTGTGAGCTCTTTCCACGTTGTCGCCAAAGGGGAAGAATGCGTCGGAGCCCAGGGAAACATCGGTAAGCTTGTCAAGCCAGGCTCTTTTCTCTTCTCTTGTGAATATTTCCGGCTTTTCGGTGAAGTATTTCTCCCACTCACCGTCTGCCAGCACATCCATATAGTCCTCTCCGATATACAGATCAATGGTATTATCTCTGTCTGCTCTTCGGATATCAGATTTGAAGGGAAGAGACAGTACCTTAGGTGACTGACGAAGGAACCAGTTATCGGCCTTAGAGCCTGCCAG
Source organism: Lachnospiraceae bacterium (assembly GCA_024685005.1). GTDB lineage: Bacteria > Bacillota > Clostridia > Lachnospirales > Lachnospiraceae > RGIG7926. Next base: position 27,849 of record JAIKWF010000087.1, on the reverse strand, counting down.
TCTTGTGCAGTGAATTCTGGACTGCTGTCCCGCACCGATTCCGATGGCCTGTCCGCCTTTGACATAGCATACGGAATTGGACTGGGTATACTTTAAGGTGATCAGGGCGATGGCAAGATCGATCTTTGCGCTCTCCGGGATGTCTTTATTCTCTGTTACGATGTTGCTCATCAGTTCTTCATCGATCTTCAGTTCATTTCTTCCCTGCTCAAAGGTGATGCCATATACCTGTTTACGCTCTACCTCAGCGGGCCTATAGGAAGGATCGATCTTGATGACGTTGTAATTGCCGTTCTTCTTTTCCTTCAGGATTGCCAGCGCTTCCTCGCTGTAGCCGGGAGCGATAACACCGTCGGATACCTCACGTTTGATAAGCCGGGCGGTGCAGGCATCGCATTCATCGGAAAGAGAGATGAAATCTCCGAAGGATGACATTCTGTCAGCGCCTCTTGCTCTTGCATAGGCACTTGCCAAAGGTGTCAGCTCTCCCAGATCTTCTACCCAGTAGATCTTTGCTTCCACTTCCGTCAGGGGAAGACCTACGGCAGCACCTGCGGGAGATACATGCTTAAAAGATGTAGCAGCCGGAAGTCCTGTTGCTTTTTTCAGCTCCGAAACAAGCTGCCATCCGTTGAATGCATCCAGAAAATTAATGTAGCCGGGCTTTCCGTTTAATACCTCAATGGGCAGATCCGATCCGTCTTCCATATAAATGCGGGAAGGTTTCTGGTTAGGATTACACCCGTATTTTAATCCAAGTTCGTTCATCTTTTTCCTCCGTTCTTTCTCTGTACAATATATCTTTTAGTTAAATCTGTTTTTAACTTTCCATCAAGTGCCCTGTTCAATAGCGTTCAGCACAGCTCGCGATCCTTCGCATTTGTCCGGGATCATCTCAACCGTGTCTGTTTACCAGTCTGCTCTCATACTTGCCGGTTGCGATATCGATGTAGCGGACATACAAAGATACTTTATTGTCCTCGTTCAGGTTCTTCCAGATCGTATCCGTAAACGCATCGATGGATCCGGTGATCTTTACAGGTTCCGGTTCTCCTTCAAAGCTGGGAAGGGGATTTCCGTCCTGCATATAGGTATGAATGAATCTGCCAAGTCCTGCCTTGGGATTCTCATATGCGAAGGTAAATCTGTTGCAGGAATCCGGATCGCCCATGTCGCTTTTCAAAATGGACATTGCATAGTTGAAGCTTCCGTTTTCCACATGCAGAATTCCGGAAATCCTGGGTGTGAAGTTGGGGTCATCCGGTTCAAACTCTCTGGTACGAAGGGACTGCTCGAAGGTCTGCTGCTTATCCATCAGCTCATAGATGGTATCTGTCTGATCTCCGTTGGTAACAACGGTCTTGTTGCCCAGTACCCGTACCGGTGCATAAATGATCAGGCTGGGATCCGTCAGTTTGGAAGGGTCGAAAGCCTGGGTTCTGATCCCCTGTCCTTCTTCCACAAAGATCCTGTTTCTGCTGTTTTCGCTTCTTCCCATGATGAAGTAAGCAAAAACCGCGCTTTTTCCGTCTTCACTCTTTCCGATCACAATTCCTCTTCCCGGATAACTGTTTCCGGAAAGACGTTCTGCAATACTCTTTACCTGCATCTTACGTCCTCCTTTTTTATGCCTTTCCCACATTACAAAAAGTCCCTGCCAGGCCTTACGTGCCACTGTCGCAGCCGCTTCTCATTTCCATACTCCATGTAATGGAGCTTTGGTCTTTCTTTTTCTGCATCATGCTGTCAAAGGTTTCCAGCAGCATGGCATATTTGTCGCAATCCGCTCCGTTTTTCCCCCGGTCGGTTCGCACATTGTATTTTCTCATTTCCCAGATAAAAAAGTCCGTGGCAGTATAGCCGCCAACCTTTGCCTCATCCAGGAAATCCTGATGATCCATATAGTAAAGAAACTCCGCATAAATGTCCGGATTGGCCAAAAGATCGTTCCAGAAGCGGTCCCGCCAGTCATCCCGATAGCCCACATAGCCGCAAAGCCTTGTAAGCTCGGAAAAGAGTTTCATTTTTTCACTCTCAAAGATCAAAGATGCCATATCATATCACCCTGTCAGTCTACCAAAGTAAGCAGCGCCTTTTTCAGATCCTCCAGCTTTTCGCCGGCATCCGAAAGGGAAGTGCCCTTCACTCCCATATAAAACTTGATCTTCGGCTCTGTTCCGGAAGGTCTTGCACAGCACCAGCCGTCACCTTCCAGATCAAAATACAAAACGTCCGACTCCGGCAGTCCGCAATCTGTTTCGGCTCCTGTGGCAAGTTCCCGGATCACACCCCTCTTATAATCCCGGATCTTCAGAACCTCAAAGCTTCCCAGTTTTGTAGGGGGATCTTTTCGAAGGGCCGTCATAATGGCTTCGATCTGCTCTGCTCCGCTGACACCCTTTAAGGTGATGGTATGCAGATCTTCCTTATAGTAGCCGTATTCTTCATAGATCTTCAGCATCTGGTCCCAAAGGGTGATCCCTTTGCTTTTGCACCAGGCTGCCACTTCGCACAGGCACATCACCGCCACGATGGCATCCTTGTCTCTTGCATGGGTTCCCGCAAGGCAGCCGTAGCTTTCTTCTAAACCGAAAACGTATTGATGGCTGTGATCCTGCTCAAAGAATTTGATCTGTTCTCCGATATACTTAAATCCCGTCAGCACCTCGATCAGTGTCAGGCCGTACTTTTCTGCCAGCCGGTCTGCCATATTGGTGGTGACGATGGTTTTTACCAGCGCCGGGTTTTCCGGCATGGTCCCTTCCTTCGTTTTTTCCCGAAGAAGGTATTCTGCAATGAGCATACCGGACATGTTGCCGGTAAAGCCCACATAGCTTTCGCTTTTTGTGTCATAGGAATAAATGCCCAGTCTGTCCGCATCCGGGTCCGTGGCAAGTACCACGTCGGCTCCTACTTCTTTTGCCAGATCCAAAGCCAGGGCAAAGGCTTTCGGATCCTCCGGGTTGGGGTATTCCAAGGTGGTAAAATCCGGATCCGGGTCTGCCTGCTCCGGTACCACATATACCTGGGCAAATCCCAGTTCCTTTAATATGCGCGTAGCAGGTACCAGTCCTGTCCCGTGAAAAGGTGTATAAACGATCTTCAGATCGGAAGATACTTCTTTGATCATCTCAGGATGTACGATCTGCTTTTTCAGCTCTTCCATATACAGATCATCGATCTCGGATCCGATGGATATCAAAAGCCCCTGTTTTTCAGCGCTTTCTCTGTCCATGGTCTTTACGTCTCCATAGTCTGTCACTGCCCGGACGCAGCTGATGATCTCTTTATCTCTGGGGGCCGTGATCTGGGCTCCGTCCTCCCAATATACCTTATAGCCGTTATATTCAGGCGGGTTGTGGGATGCGGTCACCATGATTCCTGCGGTGCAGCCCAAATGCCGAAGGGCAAAGGAAAGCTCCGGCGTGGGACGCAGGCTGTCAAACAGATACGCCTTAATGCCGTTGGCCGCAAGGCAAAGCGCCGCCTCTAAGGAAAACTCCGGCGAAAACCGCCTCGAATCATAAGAAATAGCCACGCCTTTTTCCTGCGAACCCTGCTCTTTGATATAGTTCGCAAGCCCCTGCGTGGCTTTCCTTACTGTATATACATTCATTCTGTTGGTACCGGCTCCGATGACACCTCTCAGTCCGCCTGTTCCGAAGGCCAGATCTTTGTAAAATCTGTCTTCGATCTCTTTTTCATCATTGCGGATCGCCAAAAGTTCCTGTTTTACCTCAGGATCAAAATAGTCATCCTCCATCCAGAAGCGAAAAGCTTCCATCGCCCGGTCCATGGTACTGCTCATTTCTTACTTATCTCCTTTAAAATACGATCTGGTTTCTTCCATGGTTCTTGCCGTAATACAGCTTCTCATCCGCTTCGGCAATGGAATACTCCACATCCTTGGTAAAATCAAATTCCGTCAGACCGAATGTCATGGTGATACGGATCTCATCGCCCTCGTATTCCACCACCATATCCTTGATCCTGTCACGGATCTTCATCAGGATCACCCTGGCTTCATCTCCGTTGCTGCCGGGGAACAGGAGCAAAAACTCCTCGCCGCCCCATCTGCAGGGCATATTTCCGTTTTTCATCTCTTCTCTGAAGAGAGCACCCAGACGTTTTAGCACAATATCGCCGCAGTCATGTCCCCAGGTATCGTTCACTTTTTTGAAAAAATCGATATCGCAGATACATAAACTGAAGCTGTCGGTATGGCCTTCCTGCAAAAGCTGCTGGATGTAATCCATGGCTCTTCTTCTGTTGGCAAGGCCCGTAAGATTATCGGTGAGGGCTTCTTTTTCCAGCTTTTCATTGTATTTTACCAGCTTTCCTTCCATCTCTCTGGAAGTTTTGCCGAACACATAGCTGATCACGGTCAGGCACCAGAATATTGTTATGGTGTTGATGATCTGCAGCGCATCTTCCCTGCTGCCGGGTATCTCATAGAGAGATTGTGCCGTATGGAACCGAAAATACAAAAGAATGCGAAGCAGGCACAGCGCCGCCGCAAGCCACATCTTCAGCACATAGCGGTCATAGCCTACAAAAAAGAGCATCACAAGGATCGGGATCAAAAAATGCTGCACGCCGATCCACCATCCGAACCAGATCAGATTAAACCAGATAAACAGCAACATCCCTGCGGTAAAAATATAGGCCATTAACCTGACCCGTACCCGGTAGGTCAAGAGCATAAGCCCCAGACTGCCGAGGAAAAACAGAAGGCAGAACCCGTATCCTTTTGTGTCCAGAACCTCCCATGTAATGATCAGATTGGCAAAAAAACACGCCATAACCGAAAGCAGGAGTACTCTGACAACAATCAAAATCTTGACAGATTCGCTTTCTACCGTAGTATCCTTGGTAATGAGCCCTACAATTTTGTTTTTCAGATTCAAGATCCCATTCATCGTATCCATCCTCTGCCGCCTGCGCGGTCCCTCAAAAAACGTCCCTCAAAGATCTGCCTTTGGCATTACTCAATGGTTACGGACAGATTGGGATTCTCTTTATTAGCTCTCTCAAGAAGCTTTTTGATGTTGCCTCTGAAGCTTTCCGGAGCTGCTTCCCAATTTGTCAGATTCTTCACCGTAAGCTCAGTGGCTTCGGGAATCTCCGTCAGCATATCAAACATGGCATCCAGATTGTTCCCCTGATAGTCGGGAAATGCAGGCTCATTGTGAAAAGCCTCGTGGATCTGGGTCTTTGCGCTGAGCTTGGAGCAATCGATCACAACTTTCTTTCCGCCTTTGGACTCTGCTTTTTTTGCAGGCTCCTTCTTTGCTGTTTCTTTCTTAGCCGGCTCTTTTTTCTCTGTTTCCTTCTTAGCCGTCTCTTTCTTGGCGGTTTCTTTCTTGGCCGCAGGCTTCTTGTCAGCCTTCTTCTCTTCTACAACCTGGGCGATGGCCTTTTTGATCTCCATCTCTTTTGCTTTCTTTTTCTTTAATCTTCTGTTCATAATACTCTCCCCTTAGAACTGTGCAATTTACAACATTTACAGTATAGCATACTAATTCTCACAGCGCCACTATATCTTGCGTATTTATGGGCCTGCTCACACAATTTTCATTTCTTTCACCCTCCCCTTTCCTTTTTCTTCTTCAAAAGTGCCGATGTGTCCAGGCCGCCGGAGGCGCTGCCCGTCTCCTCTTTGCCCTTTGTTTTCGGCGTGTTTTTATCTGCTTTTTTCTCTTTGGCTTTCTCATGCGGGCGACTGGCTGCGTCTTTTCCGACCGGTGCAGCAGCGCTTTCGGGCCTATTTCCAAAACCGCTTTCTGCCTTTATGCTTCCAGCGGTTTTTGTTTCTGTCGCAGGTCCGCTTCCCACCCCTGCCGGTTGCGCGCTCTCTGCCGCAGCTTTATCCCGATCCACCGGTCTTTCCGCTGCCTGCTCCCGCTTTCCGGCGGCTCTCCCCGCAATCAGAACTCTCTCTATCCCCAGTCTTCTCTCAGCCACACCTAAAAGATGCATCACAAGGGCCAGGATCAGGAAAGGGATCAGCAGACTTTTTTGCGCCACCATGCGGCTGCTCATTTTTTGGAAAACGTTTTCCTCCGGATCCAGGATCCTTCCGTAATGCGACAAAAATTCTTCCGTTTCCTTCGGCGAAATATCAAACCGGTATTCGTCGGAAAACCGGACAATGGCTGCGCCGCGGCTGTGGGATACTTCCTTGTCTCCTTCTTTTTTCAGGACGCGCAGAAAATAGATTCCTTCCTCTGTTTCCGGCAGCTTCGCCTCATATACGCCGGGGCTTTTTGCCGCAAGCTCCAGGTTCTTTTCCTCCCCTTCCGGAGTGGTATAGATTCCCTCCACCTTTGTGTCTGCATCGTACTGCTGCGTGGTAAAGCGGACCACCTTCCGGCCCTCATCTTTTCCGTCGCCGGCCACATATTCCACCCGGTCTTCTCCGTCTGAAATATCTCCGAAGGAGTACTCGCAGATCCGCTTCCAAAGCTGGGCGTAATCATCCTGACCGGAATATCCGGCGGTCCACAGACCGGAGGTATCTGAATTCCAGGCTGCGGTTTTCCCCAGTCCGTACTGCCAGACAGTCAAGATGGGATCATCCTTATCACTTGTGATCAGCCGTCTGGCACCGTTTTTTGCACTGGATGCCACATAGCCCTCAAGCAGTGGCCAGCCTTCGTTAAAGAGATCGCTTGTGATCTCATCCCCTGCTACTTTCAGGGAAAAAGAGCCGTTTTGGATGTAGGAATCCCCGCTCATAAAGACTTCTTTGGCAAAAATCCTGGGCAGATCCGTCTGCTCATCGGATTCATAATATCTTCCGTCGCACCAGGCCGCCAGATTTTTCAAAAGGGATCTGTCCGCATCATCTCCCACCGCAACCGTAGAAAGGGTCACATTCGAATCCTTGATAAACTGGGCTATGTTGGAATAATTAGCAGTTTCTCCCTGTCCGTCCGTCAAAAGGATCATGTGGCGTATGGCCACATCTGTATCAATGATCTTTTTCACGCCTTCCATCAGCGCCGGGGCGATCATGGTGCCGCCCCCTTCCTTGGTGGCTCGAATCCCTTCTTTAATAGCCTCTTTGTCCTTCACCTCTACGATAGGGACCTGCCAGTAAGGCTCGTCGTCAAAAACGATCACCCCCACCTGATCCTTTGCCGTCAGATTATCCACGGCACGGCAGGCGGATTCTATGGCCAGATCCAGTCTGTCCGGACCCCGGCCGTCTCCGATCATACTGCCGGAGCGGTCAATGATCAGTACCATGGCTACGGAAGGCGTTTCGTTCACACCCTTCGGCTCCATGTCCACCGGCAGGATCTGTTCCAGAACGGTGTCTCTGTATCCTCCCAGCGCAAAGCTGTCCTCGCCGCCGCTGACGATGACGCCGTTGCCGTAATCTTTTACATAGGTCTCGATCTGCTCCAAGAATCCCTTGGGAAGATCGCCGATATATACATTCTGCAGCATAATGGTGCGATAGTGCAGCATGTCCTCCAGATTATCCGGTGCATTCTGGGCAGAAACGCCTTCAAAATCTTCGTTGGCCGCGGTCAGCACCCGGAACAGCTCACTGTTATCCGTCCCTTTTCCCGTGATCACCAGCAGTCTGTTTGCATCAGCCACCTGAGCATACAGGCTGTAAGAATCGTTCTCGGGGCAGGTATCTCCCTGCGCCTGCACTTTGACACGGAAGCTTTCATTTTCCTGTCCGGAAACCTGCATTCCGAAGACGAAGGGGTTTTCCCCTTTTGTCAGGTGCACCGCCTTTTCTTCAATCTGTTTGCTCTGGGACATGATGCGGATCACAGCATCCGTCTCATAATTGCTTTCCACCGTAACCCGGATCCGGAAGGAATCTCCGGGATGTAAGAGCTGGGGCATCTGGGCCTCCGAGATGCAGCAGTCCTCTCCCCCCTTTGCCGGGAGGATCATACCGCAAAGCTCCACGTCGGATTCGGTAAATGCAAGGGCCAGATCTCCGATCCTGCCTTCTGTCTGTTTTCCGTCGGTTAAAAGCACCACTCTTCCCACGGTCTTATCCGAAAACATGGAAAGGGCCCGGCCCACGGCCTGTTCAATATTGGTAGCCTTTTCCCCCGGGCTTGTCTGAATGCCGGGGAAGCTGTCACTTTTTGTCAAAAACTGATCGATCAGGGCGTCTTCTCCGAAGGTCACCAGACCGTAGTATTCTCCCGCAGGTTTGTTTGCCACCTGTTTGCTCAGATAATCCCGGATGGCTTCCCTGTTTTCTTCGTTACTGTCCGAAAGATCCGCCACAAAAACCGTGGCCCTGCCCGTTTTTCTTCCGATCATATGGGGATCAAAAAAGGAGATCACCAGCAAAAGCAGGGTAAGCGCTGCCAGCACGTACCCGCTGACGGCCCGGTATCTGTTGCGCTTTCTGTGCAGATACAGATCCCATATAACAAGGAGTGCCGCCACAAGGATCAGGATCCTTCTAAGGCTTCTTTGGGATGTGATGCTCTTTCGAAGCATTCCGCCCAATTCCCCGTCAGATCCTCTGCTGCCGTCGGAAGACGCATCCATGGGGAACAGTACCCCATAATATTCCTTTCTCTCAGGCGTATCGATACTGTAAAGGCCCACTTTGCTTTGGGCGCCTGTAACAACCTGCATGGACTCATCCGGCAGGGGATTATATTTCAGATTTTCACCGGCCACATACAGTTGCTGGCGAAGGCAGGAGCTGTCGGACAGATATCCCAGGCAGTCTGCCATCAAAACAGGAAACTCCGCCAGAACCGGCAGATCCGTTTCCCGCAGATCAAATCCAAGCACAATGCGCTTGATGCCGCCTGGATCCACACCGTAGTAAGCCACCGGCTTTCCGCCTGTTTCCATCAAAGGCTCGGCCCACTCCGGCACGTCGTAGGTAAAGGTTTCATTGCAGCCAAACTCTCTGCCTTCTATGCCGGACACAGGCTCTCCCTGTGTAAACCGTATCCTGACATTTTCCACTTTCCCGTCGGCGCCGGCAGGATCGCCAAAGCGCATGACTCCTGTATATCCGCCGCCTGCCTCTTTTTGCTCCGGGATTTTCCCGCCCTCCGCAAAGGCTTCCCCGGAGGCATCCGCCGCAGCCGTTCCCGCATCAAAGATCAGGACCTTCTCGTCGGAAAGCAAGGTCTCATTTTCGATCCGCTCCAGGGCTTTTCCCGTAATAGCCTGATAGGCTTTTTCCACATAGCGGTTTCCCGGACCGATGAGCACCGCCGCTCCCGCTGCTTCATTTTGGAAAAAGATGTAATTTCTGTTGTCTTTTTCCAGGGAGTCCGTCGGAGCATCTTTTCCCGCTTCTCCACCGGAAAAGGTTATGTCCGAGATCCGTGCCGTCAGATAAGGCGCTGCCTCAGGAAGGGAAAGGTCCGAAAGAAGCACAGACCTGCTGCCCCTTTTCTCTACGGAAACATCGGATAGGGCAATAACCCGCCCATCCGGATCTTCTACGGCAAGCTCACAAGCTGCGGGATAATCCGAATGGTTGCTGATCATCACCACCGCCGCATTATTGTCAAAAGCACAGTAGTCCACCGACAGATTCGCCGCGGATGATCCGAAGGCAATTGCCTCCGCCTCAGGCATGGCCTGCAAAAATGCCTCTTTCCCGTTTTGATCTGTCAACACCAGAACCCGATCGCTTTCAAGCCCCCGTGCCAGGTCTGCAGCAACTGCCGGGCTTCCTGCCAGATCCGAAACCGCTGTCTTTTTCAGAAGCTTTTTCAGTTTGTTTTTATCACTGCTCTGCCCTGCCAGAATCCTGGCGGATCCGTCGCAGGTGATCAGGGTAATGCTTTCATCGCTTTCACTCACATAGGAAAGTGCATACTCTTTCGCCAGGTCAAAGCGGCTCTTTCCGCTCTCATCTGTATGCTGCATGATGGCTGAGGAATCCAGGATCAGGGCAAGGGTGCCGCCCTTCATGCTGCGCTGTCTGATCATGGGTCCCATCAGGGACAGCACGATGAGGATGGCGATCAGAATCTCCAAAAAGAGCAACAGATCCGCCATCAGTTTTTCCCGGAAGGAGGCCTGGGTGTTACTCCGCAAAAGCCGCTTCCAGATCAGATTGGAAGGAACTTTTTTCTCCACTCCCTTGGGACGAAACAGATATAAAATTATGATAATGGGAACGGCCACGGCAAAGGCCAGCGGCCATAACAGTTCGAATATCATACGTTATTATTCGCTTTCATTTTATTTAATCTCGCTTTAATTTATCTCTTTTCCCTTTTATCTTTGCAATCCCCCTGCGCATTTCATGCACTGCGATTGCTCTGTTTTTTCAAGCCCAGATCCCCCGCATCTTTCCCAGCAGGATCTCGTCTATTCCCTCGTCGGTAGAACATCTGTAGCAGACCGCATTATTTTTCTTGGCCGTATTTTCCACCTCTTTTAAGAATACTTTCAACTCTCTGTCATAACCCTGCACCGTTCTTTCATCCAGACTGATGAGCACCGGTTCCTCGGCTCCTTCCGCATCCACCATCTCATAGGTTCCCGTCTCTTCCACAGACAGTTCTTCCTTTGCCAGCACCTGTAAGAGCACCACTTCCTGTCCCCGCAAAGCCAGCTGCCTGCAAAGCAGATCTCCCTGCTGCAAAAAACTTTCTTCCATGAAATCCGAAATGATCACGCACAGCCCGGGCAGCATGTGGGGCATATGGGATATGGCTCCGTGCAGATCGCTTCTGCCTCCGGTTTCCGTCTGCGTCAAAAGCGAAAGGACCCGCTGAATCCCCTGGCTGGAATTGCGCAGCCTTAATGATGTCACTTTTTCTCCGGCAATGATATGCAACGCAACCCGGTCCTGTCCGGCCAGAGTCACAACAGAGATGGCTCCCGCCAGCCGTTTTGCCAGAACATCTTTTCCCCAAAATCCCATGGAGCCGCTCAGGTCCAGAAAGATATTTACCGCACTTTCCCGCTCCTCCGTATATCTTCGGATATAGGGTTTGTCCAGTCTGGCGTATACATTCCAGTCGATCTTACGGATATCATCTCCGGGAAGATATTCTCTGAAGTCTGCAAATTCCGCCGAGATTCCCTTTTGGGAAGATTTTCGTCTTCCCTGACCGGGCAGCAGACTCTTCTTTCGGATCATCACCTTCAGACCGGCGATCTTTTTCATAAATTCTTCGTCAAAGAGTGTTTCGTTTTCGCCCATATCATCTCTCCCTATCAGCGGGAAACAGGACAGGATTCCAGGATCCGACGGATCACTTCATCGCTGCTGATTCCTTCCGTCAGCGCATCAAAGCTCAGCACGATCCTGTGTCTTAATGCCGGGTAAGCCGCGTATCTGACGTCTTCAAAGGAAATGTTAAATCTGCCTTCAATAAACGCTTTTGCCTTTGCCAGACGCAAAATCGCCTGGGCTCCTCGGGGCGATGCCCCCACTCTGATGTAGGGATTCTTTTCATGGGTGGCCGCCATAATGCGAACCAGATGATCCATGACGGGATCAGCGACCTGGATCCCGGAGACCATCTCCATCATCTCCAAAAGATCCTCTTTCCGGCATATGGTTTTATCTTCCTCAGTCTTTTTTTCTTTCTCCTGATACTCGGTCAGATACAGGATTTTTTTCAGTTCTTCGGATTTTGGAAACTTCAGATTTAGTTTACATAAAAATCGATCCAACTGGGCTTCCGGCAACGGATAGGTTCCTTCCGTCTCAATGGGGTTCTGGGTTGCCAGCACGAAAAACGGCTTCGGCAGAGGATATGTCACGCCGCCCTCCGTAACGGTCCCTTCCTGCATGGCCTCCAGCATGGCCGACTGGGTCTTGGGAGTGGCTCTGTTGATCTCATCTGCCAGGATCAGATTGGCAAATACCGGTCCTTTTCGGAAGGTAAATGTATTTTCATCTCCGGACCGCATGAAAATGGTGGTACCTGTAATATCCTGGGGCATCAGATCCGGCGTAAACTGTATTCTTTTGCTTTCCAGATCAAATACCTTTCCCACGGTCTGCACCAGCTTTGTCTTTCCCAGTCCCGGCATACCTTCCAGCAGGATATTTCCTCCGGATAACATCACCATCAGAAGCTGGCTCACGATATCCTCCATTCCGATGATGCTTTCCCTGATCTTTGCTTCGCATTCCGTTAAAAGTGCTCTTTTTTCGTTCCACTGATCCATGACTTGTTTCCTTTCTTTCTCCTGTATTTCTCCTGCTTAAAACCCGTCAAAATAATTCTTGATCACATCTTCCATACCCTTGGGATAGGAGCCGTTTGCTATGCCGGAATAGGCCTGCTTGCGATACTGTCCTATAACCTGATCCGCATCCACGTGCTCTCCCCGCCAGGTCAGTCCGTTCTGTGCTCTTGCCTGATCCGTATTGCCCTGTCCCGTATCCTTTCCGGTCAGGTTGGCGTCATCTCCCGTATTCTTATCCAGGCTGATGTAGTCTCTGTCTCTTGTGGCTTTTCCGGTATCCGACTGGCCTGATCCCGAGCCTGCGCCACCGTCTTTGCCGCTGTCTTCGCCCTGTCCGCCGTCTCCGTTTTCGCCGCTCTGACCGCCCTGACCGTTTTCAGCACCCTGGCCGCTTTGTCCTTCTCCCTGGCCGCTTTGTCCTTCTCCTTCTCCCTGGCCGTTTTGTCCGTTCTGGCCGTTCTGGCCATTTTGGCCGTTCTGGTCGTTCTGGCCATTTTGGCTGTTTTGTCCATCCTGGCCGCTTTGCCCATTCTGGCCGTCCTGACCACTCTGACCATCCTGGCCGTCCTGACCATTCTGGCCGTCCTGACCGTTTTCTCCGTTTTGGCCCTTCTCTCCACTCTGACTGCCTTCTCCGCTTTGGTCGCTGCCATCAGGATTGCCGGAAGGACCGCTGCCGGGATCCGCCGATGCCTGCTGATCGCCGCTCTGGCCTGCCTGCTCTTTAACAGTCTTTGCCGCATCCTCTAAGGCTCTTGCATTCTCCTGGTCCCCGGCAAGACCTGCCAGGCCGGAAAGACTCTTGCTCATTTCCTCATAGTGATAGTCCAGCTTTCCGGCTTCCTGCATGGCAACTTCCTTGGTTTTTGCCTTAGAGAGGGTTGCTTTACTCTCCTCCAGGATCTTTCGCATTTTTTCGATCTCCGCAAGCTGTTCTTCGGTAAGATCTCCCTGCCCTGCCTTTTCAAGGGCTTCCTCCACCTTTTCGATCTCCCGGATCTCTTCTTTTGCGATCAGCCTTGCCTCTTCGATCTCCTCTCCCCGGCCGGTGGCCGCAGTAGGGATAAACAGCATGCAAATGGGAAGGATCAGCAAAAGGAGGGCAGGCAGCACCATCTTCCCCTTGGGCAGCACCCTGATCCGGATCTGCTTTTCGGTCTTTTCCATCCGCCGCAGGGTATCCTGCCTTTGCAAAAGAGCCATCTCCCCTTCCTTTTCAAGGTTTTCGTAGGCGGTAATGATCCGTTCTTCAAATCCGAAGGAATCTGCCGCCAAAGCTGCATTTTTCAGGGAAGGTCTCCTGAAAAAAGACAGGATCAGAGCCGTCAAAAGCCCTGATCCGTAGATCGCTGCCAGATAATATGTCCTGTAAGGAATGGGCAGAAAAAGAGAAAGCAGCACAAAAACCGCACCCACACCTGAAAAGACAAGCGCCGCCACGGTAAGGTCAAAGATCAGCTCTTTTACATAGAGCCGTCCTCTTACCTGTCTGATCAATTGCAAAATTCTGTCTGTTTCCTTCATATTATCCCTTTATTCCGTATATTGTCTGTTCTCTTCCTGTCCGTATGTGCCGGCAATGTTCTGTCTGCTTTCTTCCTGTCCGTATCCGCCGGCAATGTTCTGTCTGCTTTCTTCCTGTCGGACGGGCGTGTAATTTACTGCAGTTTTTGCCTTACTCGCCTGTCCCCGACCACCCCGCAGCGGATCCACCGCCCTGGCTGCCAGCCGCAAAAACAGATAGCTTAAAAGCAGGATCACAATGGAGGATATGATCAGCCAGACACATTTTTCTCCCATAAAGCTTAAGATGGGCAAGCCTTCATCCACCATCTCCTTGACAAAATAGGACTCTCCCCCAAGGGCCAGTGAAAAATACTCGACAAAAAGTACCACCGGATTTGGTAGAAGAGCCAGCATGGATCCCGACATTGCCAGACTTTCACCGGTAAATACGGTCATAAAGGAGTCCATCAGCGCTGTAATGAATATGGGCAGGAAGGTCCCCATGTAAATCAGACCCATGATAAAATAGGTGAGCAAAATACTGGTGATGCTTCTTTTGCAGGCAGCCGAGCAAAAAATACCCACGGAGGCCTCCAAAAGCGCAGTCAAAAGCGTAAAGACCAGGAAAAACAAAAGTGCCCACCAGCTGATACCGCCTAAGGTAAATCCAACTGCCATAATGGGAATGGACATGATCACATAGGTCATCACTTTGATGACGGATGACATCATTTTTCCCACCACGATCTGCATGGGCTTGATCTGGGTGGTCAGCATGATATCAAAGGTCTGTCGCTCTTTTTCACCGCTGATCAGTGTTGCCGTCATAACGGGGATGATCAGCGCCACAATACAGAGCTCCGCAATGGAAACCGCCGGAAAAATGGCGATAAAAGATGAAAACCGACTTGCGTTGGATCTGACATAGGAATATCTGTTTTCTACCCCAAGCACCGCAATGGCAATGAGAAAGATCACTGTCAGACAGGCTTCAAATCCGAAGAGTCCCCAGGAAAACCGCATACTCCTGGATGTAATGGTCAGTTCTTTTCTTGTAATGGGATTTCCTTTACGCTTCATGTTCCGTATCCTCTCCGCTGCCTGTCAGCTGCATGAATTTCACTTCCAGATTTTCTCTCTTTTGATAGAATCCCGACAGGATCACGCCCTGTTTCATGATCTCCATCATCAACTCGTTCAGTCTGACCTCGTCTCCTTCATAGCCGATCTCGATCTTATTTTCCATGACGGATTCTATGGAAAAATCGGTGAACTGACGCAGTCTGGTAACCGCATCTTCATGGTGCTCTCTGGAAACCTCCAGCACAGCGATCTGCTTTTCCCGTGTCTGCTCGCTGCTTTGTCCGCCGTTTAAGATGTCATCGATCTTACCCACGGCAACCAGTCTTCCATGATCCATGATGCCGATACTGGTACACATTTCGGAAAGCTCCGATAAAATATGGGAACTGATGACTATTGTTTTCCCCATGCTGTTTAAGTTCATCAGAAGCTCTTTCATTTCCACTCTGGCTCTGGGGTCGAGGCCCGAGGAGGGCTCATCTAAGATCAGGAGGGCAGGATCATGCAAAAGTGCCCTGGCCACACACAGCCGCTGCTTCATTCCACGGGACAGGGAATCCACGTATTCTTCTCTTTTTTCCGAAAGATTCACAAGAGCCAGAAGATCCGTTGTAAGACGTTCACATTCCTCCCCGGAAATCCCGTATAGCGATCCGTAAAACTCCATGTATTCCGATACTTTGAAATTGTCATAAACGCCGAAAAAGTCAGGGACGTAGCCGATACAGCGTTTTACCGCATCCGGCTCTTTTGCCAGCTCTTTTCCGTCAATAAGCACTCTGCCGCCGGTCTCCTTCAGAAGACCACAGACAATCCGAATGGTAGTGGTCTTTCCCGCACCGTTGGGTCCCACAAATCCGAAAAGCTCTCCCTTCGGAATATGCAGACTCAGCCCGTCAACGGCCATCTGCTTTCCGTATGTTTTATATAATCCTTCGATCGTCAGCATTCCTTGTTATCCTCTTTTGTATGCTTATTCTGCGTAAAGCACCTTCATCACTTTTCCGTTTCCGGGGGTTTTCTTTTCCGCGTCCGTATCTTCCATAACTCCCAGCACGCCGCCTTTCAGGATCTCTTCTCCCCGGTCGCTGGCGGCAATGGAGATTGCTGCCATGCAGGCTGCCTCGTCATATTTTTTACCCTCATAGTATTCGCTTGCATAGATCCTGAACTGATCCTCTCCTGCGGAAGCAAAAGAGGGTTTCTCTACTTTTGTGGTGTCCTTTGTGGATACGCTTTCCCCGTTTTTCACATCCCGAAGAAGAACGCACATGCCATATCTGCTGACCGTTACAAACTTAAGATCGTATCCTGTATTGTTATGAATGGTTCCTTCCAGGGGATTGGAAGGATCTGTTGCTTCAAATTCCAATCCGCCCTGCTCCTTGTTCTTTTGAAGGCTCATGGCGCAGATCGCTGAAAAACCGCCGTCGGGATGCACCTTTATGTATCGTTTATCTCCCTTTTGGCAAGAGCGAACTTCCTGCTGATCGGAATAGCGGTCCAGTGACACAGGGCAGGATGCAAACACATCCTCCGAAAACTTGTATTCCCACTCTCTGCCGGATGCCTGATAACCGTAAATGTATTCGTGTGTGTTTCCTTTTCCTTCTGCCTGGGAAACCGTAACACCGCAAAGCTGCAGTCCCCGGATTCTGTTCCCGGCTCCTGTCAGATAGATCAGTCCTACTGTGATGAGGGAAACCACCGGCAATATAACCCAGATCTGCTCCCGTCTGTTCATTTTTTTCAGGACCAGATACAACACGGGACCGGAGATGGCCACATAAAGGATCACCACAAATTTCAGGAATCCGAACTTCATGGAGAATCGTTCTTCGAGATAGTTAAAGCTGTCCTCCATATAGTAACCGTTATTATAGTTGGAAACAGAGGAGATCACGCCGCAGTAATCCGACAGGGTGGAAAAGAGCTCCGCAGGATCGCTGGGGTCCACCGAAAAGAATTTCTCCCCGTTTGCCCCTGTATTGGCAGAAAGTCCCAGACCCGTTAAAAAGATAGCGCCGTTATTGACCTGCCTGATCATATACACCGGTGCATTTCCGGTATCCAGATAGGAACCGCCGAATGTAATATCAGAATACCCGGAGCCTTTCAGGGTCTCGTTGATCTTTGCATCCACCAGATTTTCCGGCAGACCTTTGATGGTTTCCGGGCGCTCGCCGGTTCCGATGATCAGACCGCCGCCTCCTTCTACCCAGGCTTCAATTGCTGCTGTCTGGCCTACAGACAAAACAGAAGTATCAAAATCGTCGATCACCAAAAAGCTAAGTGCCTGAAGCTCAGATTCCTCAAAGTTTTGATCCAGGGTTTGCAGGTTGATGGTGCGGGTCTCTCCCGAGATAAAAATGCTGTCTCCTCCTTTATCCATCCAGCCCAGTTTCCCGGGATTGTCGGAAAGGAGCCCGCATTGTATCACGTTCCCGGCCCCGTCAAACAGAGACGTTTCTCCAAGCTTCAGCTCGGAAAGGAGTTTATCTCCCGCCTTGATCCGAAGGCTTACATCTTCATCACTGCTGCCGTCTCTGAGGGTCGCAACAGGGATCATGAATGTTACGTCTTTCGTAGATCCCGCCGGCAGAGCCACCTCTGTTTCAAAATCCTTAGGGGACCATGAACTGCCCACTTTCAGCATCACGGTTGCATTGACGTCTTTCCCTTTGTTTTGAATGGAAACCACTGTTTCATAGCATTCTGCCGCTGCGTTTTTAGAGGCCTTGATCTGCGCTGCAAATCCTCCGCTCGGATCATTTGTATCCTCTGCGTATACCGGTATAGTCAGGGCAAAGACAAAGCAAAGCAGTGCTGCCATTATTTTTCTTTTATACTTCATGGTTCTTCCTTTCGATCCATTACCTTCTTTTTTGTCACATCTTTACACAGTATACCACACAGACATAAAAAAGACGCCACTTTCGTGACGTCTTTTTATAAATCTTAAGGATTTTTTCGCTTATTTATTTGCGATTGCAGCCTTGATATCAGCAGTAAGCTGGGGAACGATCTTGTTCAGATCACCTACGATACCGTAGTCAGCTACATCAAAGATAGGAGCATCCTCGTCTTTGTTAATAGCGATGATCAGATCGGACTCTTCCATACCTGCTACGTGCTGGATAGCACCGGAGATACCGATTGCGAAGTAAACGTTGGGACGAACGGTCTTACCTGTCTGTCCAACCTGCAGATCCTTGGGCTTCCAGCCGGAATCTACAACGGCACGGGAGCAGCTTACGGTTCCGCCGATGGCTTCTGCCAGATCCTCAAGAATCTTGAAGTTCTCGGGGCTTCCTACGCCACGGCCGCCGGATACGAGAATCTTTGCGTCCATGATATCCACGGTATTGGAAACTGCCTTAACAACCTCTTTGATGGTTACATAGCGGTCATTTGCGGTAAATCCGGGATTGAACTCAACCACATTTGCCTTAGCGCCTTTGATGGGCTCGATCTTCTGCATAACGCCGGGGCGAACGGTTGCCATCTGGGGACGATTGTCAGGGCAAGCGATGGTTGCGATGGTGTTTCCGCCGAATGCAGGACGGGTCATAAGAAGCTGTTTGTGCTTCTGCTCCTGTCCGGGAATTGCTACCAGCGGGAAGTCACCGATCTCAAGTACGGTACAGTCAGCCGTAAGACCGGTAGCTACTCTTGCGGAAACGGTAGGGCCAAGGTCACGACCGATGGCAGTTGCACCTACCAGCATGATCTCGGGCTTAAACTCATTGATCACGGAAGAAAGAGCATGTGCATAAGGCTCGGTACGATACTCTTTCAGCTCAGGATCATCTACAACGATAACCTTGTCTGCGCCATACTCTGCCAGAGAATCAGCAAGGCCCTTTACATCGGAACCAATCAAAACAGCTACTACTTCATTGCGACCCTCATCCAGGTCTGCAGCAAGCTCTTTTGCCTTGCCCAGCAGCTCGTATGCGATACCACTGATCTGGTTATCTACCTGCTGCGCGAAGACATATACGCCTTTATATTCTTCTAAGTTCATCTTTTTCACCACCTTTATTAAATGATATGTTTCTCAAGCAAACGATCTGTAATGTACTGTGCTGCCTCTTCCGGTGAATCGGGAGTAACCTTTGTGCCGGCACCCTTCTTTACCTTATCGGAAGCCTTTGCGATCTTGGTCGGTGATCCCTTCAGACCCAGGTTGCAATCCTCAACGTCCTTCAGGTCTGCGCGGCCCCAGGTTGTGATCTCTGCTGCACATGCATCAAAAATACCGCCTACGGTCATGTAACGGGGATCATTCAGCTCGGAAAGAGCGGTGATCAGGCAGGGCATTTTTGCTTCCACTACATGATATCTGTCATCATACTGTCTCTGAACGGTAACGGTCTTTGCAGACTCATTTACCTCGATCTTCTGTGCGTAAGAAATTACGGGAAGACCAAGATGCTCAGCGATCTGAGGACCAACCTGAGCGGTATCACCGTCGATAGCCTGACGGCCGGTGATGATCAGGTCATACTCAAGATTTCTCAGTGCACCTGCGATGGTGGTGGAGGTTGCCCATGTATCGGCACCACCCAGCACTCTGTCGGTTACCAGGACGCCCTTGTCAGCGCCCATGGCAATTGCCTCGCGCAGAACGTCTGCTGCCTTGGGAAGACCCATGGTAAGAACAGTAACCTCTGCACCGTATTGATCTTTTAAACGAAGAGCTGCTTCCAGTCCGGCTTTGTCATCCGGATTCATGATAGCCAGCATAGCTGCTCTGTTCAGTGTACCGTCGGGATTGAAAGATACGCCGCCCTTGGTATCCGGTACCTGCTTAATACATACAACGACTTTCACGTTTTTTTCCTCCTTAAACTTATTTCAAGAGAGAGGCAGAGATAACCATTCTCTGAACCTCGCTGGTTCCTTCATAGATCTCGGTGATCTTAGCATCACGCATCATACGCTCTACATCATACTCTCTGATGTAACCGTATCCACCATGAAGCTGTACGCACTTGGTGGTAACTTCCATAGCGATCTCAGCAGCTGCAAGCTTAGCCATAGCAGCTTCTACAGAGTAGGAAGTCTTGGGATTCTTTGCAAACTCAGCTTTCTTCATAGCAGCCTTGTAAACCAGAAGCTTTGCAGCCTCTACCTTGGTTGCAAGGTCAGCCAGAACGAACTGGGTGTTCTGGAACTGTGCGATGCTGCGGCCGAACTGCTTTCTCTCCTTAACATAAGCAACGGTAGTATCAAGAGCGCCTTCTGCCAGACCAAGTGCCTGTGCAGCGATACCGATACGTCCGCCGTCAAGGGTGTGCATTGCGATGTTGAAGCCCTTGCCCTTTGCGCCCAGCAGAGCATCTGCAGGGATGCGGCAGTCGGTAAAGATCAGCTCGTAAGTGGATGAACCACGGATACCCATCTTGTTTTCCTTGGTACCGAAGGTAAATCCGGGAGTTCCTTTTTCTACGATAAAGGAAGAGATCTCCTTCATCATCTTGCCGCGCTTCTCGATCTTGCCGGTAACTGCGATAACGATATAAACGTCAGCTTCCTTACCGTTGGTGATGAAGCACTTGGAACCGTTCAGTACCCACTCATTGGTTGCTTCATCGAATACAGCCTTAGTCTGCTGTCCCTGTGCATCGGTACCTGCGCCGGGCTCGGTAAGACCGAAAGCACCGATCTTCTTGCCGGATGCCAGGTCAGGCAGATATTTCTGCTTCTGCTCTTCTGTTCCGTAGGTCAGGATGGGATCTACGCAAAGAGAGGTGTGTGCGGAAACGATAACGCCTGTGGTACCGCAAACTTTGGAAAGCTCCTCTACGCACATTGCATAGGTCAGGGCATCACAACCCTGTCCGCCGTACTCCTTGGGAACGGGGATACCCATAAAGCCGTATCTTGCCATTTTTTCAACGGTCTGACGAGGGAAGGTTTCTGTTTCATCTACTTCCTGTGCCAGCGGCTTTACTTCTTTTTCAGCGAATTCAGCAAAAAGCTGTTTCGCCATTTCATGTTCTTTGCTCAAAGTAAAATCCATGATTGATTACTTCCTCCTTTTATTCTTGTAAATCATTTTACTTTCTTTTATTACAGTGCATCCACCGGTGTTTTGGTGCGGTCTTCGTTGTATACGTAGAAGCCCTTACCGCTCTTTACACCAAGGTTGCCGCCGCGTACCATCTTGCGGATCAGCGGGCATGCGCGATACTTGGAATCGCCTGTCTCATTGTAAAGTACATCCATGATGGCAAGGCAGATGTCAAGACCTACGAAATCACCCAGCTCAAGGGGTCCCATAGGATGATTTGCACCAAGCTTCATAGCTGCGTCGATACCTGCGATATCGGAAACGCCTTCCATCTTGATGAAAGCAGCTTCGTTGATCATGGGGATCAGGATACGGTTTACTACGAAACCTGCAGCTTCATTAACCTGAACGGGGGTCTTGCCGATCTCTTCGGAGATCTTCTTGATGGTATCTACAGTTTCAACAGGGGTGTTCACACCTGCAATAACCTCGATGAGTTTCATACGGTCAGCAGGATTGAAGAAATGCATACCAACCATGGGTCTGTTCAGTCCGTTACCGATCTCGGTAATGGAAAGAGAAGAGGTGTTGGATGCGAATACACACTCAGGCTTGCAGATCTTGTCAAGCTCTGCGAAAGTGGTCTTCTTAACTTCCATATTCTCGAATGCAGCTTCTACGATCAGATCGCAGTCAGCGCAAAGGTCTTCCTTTAATCCGGGAGTGATCTTTGCCAGGATTCCGTCAGCCTTCTCCTGTGTCATTTTCTCTTTTGCAACAAGCTTCGCATATCCTTTTGCGATCTTGTCCTTTCCGCCTTCAGCCCACTCCTGCTTGATATCGCAAAGAGCTACTTCATAGCCGTCGATCTGGGCAAATGCTTTGGCAATGCCCTGTCCCATGGTGCCGGCACCGATTACGCCTACCTTCATTAGTAATTCCTCCTTTTATATGATTATTTACTCCGCATCGGTCTTCTCGGATGTCATTCCGGAAACTCCGAATCGCTCTGCTCCGGTCGTTTCCGGAACAACATCCGTCAAAGCCCGATGCTCATTTTTATAATTAGCAGTTCTTGAAAGGAACGTGTTTTAACTTCTTCTCTTTATCTTTCTCAAGGAAGTTGCCCATTCCTGCTTTCTGATCTTCTGTCTCGAAGCAGTCGCCGAAGAGTTTCTCTTCGATGACGATGGCTGCATCCATATCTACCTGCAGTCCGTCGTTGATGGCTTTCTTGCAGTTGCGAACAGCGATGGGTGCGTTCATTGCAATGCCTGCTGCCATCTTCTGTGCTGCGGGGAGCAGCTCCTCCTGGGGATATACGGCATTCACAAGACCGATTCTGTAAGCTTCATCCGCCTTGATGTTACGAGCGGTGTAGATCAGCTGTTTTGCCATACCCGGGCTTACCAGACGGGCAAGTCTCTGGGTTCCGCCGAATCCGGGGGTAATGCCGAGGCCTACCTCAGGCTGTCCGAATACTGCATTGTCGGAGCAGATGCGGATATCGCAGCTCATGGAGATCTCGCATCCGCCGCCCAGTGCAAAGCCGTTAACGGCTGCGATCACGGGAATGGGGAAGGTCTCAAGCTTGCGGAATACGTCGTTTCCCTTCTTACCGAAGGCTTCGCCTTCAGCCTTGGTCAGGGTACTCATCTCTCCGATGTCAGCACCTGCTACAAAGGACTTCTCTCCTGCGCCTGTTAAGATCAGGCAGCGGATGGTGGAAAGATCCACACTGTCAAGGGTCTGATCCAGCTCTTCAAGCACCTGGGAATTCAGGGCGTTGAGTGCTTTCTCACGGCTGATGGTAATGGTTCCCACTGCGCCTTCTGTTTCGTATTTGATAAACTCCATTTTGTTTCTCCCTTCTTTTTGAGAGGTTGTTTATAAACGCCACAAAATCGCAGGAGGCATTTTGCCCCCTGCGATCTCTATTAGGTTTCCTTACTCGCGCTCAACGATGGTAGCACATCCCATACCGCCGCCGATGCAAAGGGTTGCAAGACCTTTCTTTGCATCCTTTGCTTCCATCTCATGAAGCAGGGTAACCAGGATACGTGCTCCGGAAGCTCCTACGGGATGTCCCAGTGCGATTGCACCGCCGTTGGGGTTGAGCTGCTTGTCAACATCAATGCCAAGCTCTTTTCCAACTGCTACGGACTGTGCCGCAAATGCTTCGTTTGCCTCGATGATATCGAAATCTTCAATCTTGAAGCCTGCTTTTTCCATAGCCTTCTTGGAAGCGGGAACAGGACCGATACCCATAACTTCGGGTCTGCAGCCTGCCAGTGCTCCTGCTACGAAAGTAGCCATGGGCTTAACGCCAAGCTCTTTTGCTTTCTCTTCGCTCATAACCACGATGGCTGCTGCACCGTCATTGATTCCGGATGCATTACCTGCGGTTACGAAACCGTCGGGATTGATGGGACGAAGTTTTGCAAGGCTCTCAATGGTGGATCCTGCTCTGGGGCCTTCGTCGGTATCAAACATTACGGTCTCTTTTTTCTTCTTGATCTCCACAGGAACGATCTCTTTCTTGAATGCACCGCTTTCCTGTGCTGCACAAGCCTTCTGCTGGCTCTTTAATGCAAACTCGTCAAGTTCTTCTCTGGTAAGATTCCACTCTCTTGCGATGTTATCTGCAGTGGTGATCATGTGATAATCATTGAATGCATCCCACAGTGCATCGTTTACCATGGTATCCACGATGCCGCCCTTGCTCTGGGAAGGCCACATCATACGATAACCGTAACGGCCGTTGGGGATTGCAAAAGGTGCCATGGACATATTCTCCATACCGCCTGCAACTACGATGTCGGCATCTCCTGCCTGGATCATCTGAGCAGCCATGTTTACACAGTTCAGACCGGAACCGCATACAACATTGACGGTAACTGCAGGTGTCTCATTGGGGATTCCTGCATGAATGCTGGCCTGACGAGCCACATTCTGTCCCTGACCTGCCTGGATTACACAACCCATGTAAACGTGATCTACATCTTCAGGCTTAACACCTGCGCGGTTTAACGCCTCCTTGATCACGATGGAGCCGAGCTTCTCTGCCGGTGTAGTAGAAAGACCGCCGCCCATGGTGCCGATAGCAGTACGACATGCACCTGCTAAAACAACTTTTCTTGCCATAACATTTTTCCTCCGTTCGTTTTTCTTAGCACGCTGACATCAGTTTCAGCGCCCACTGCACATTATTTTAACATAGGAAAAAACTGTTTGCAATCTTTTGTTTGCAGTAAATCCGCCTGCTATTTCACTTTTACTTTTCCGGAGAGCCCCTTCTTTCGGAACAGACTCTTATACGCTTTTTTCTTCCCCTTGGGGGTTTTGATGGTAACGCCCTTTCCAAGGCCTTTGAATGCGCCCTTTGCAACGCTCTTTGCCTTCAGCTTTTTCGTTTTGATCACGATGGTCCTGAGGTTCTTATAACCCTTGAAGGCATTCTTCGGAATGCTTGTGACGTTTGCGCCGATAACGATCTTTTTGATCTTTTTATTTTTCTTAAAAGCCTTGGCATCAAAACCCGTCACCTTGTAAGTCACTTCGTTTAAGGTGATCTCATCGGGGATGGTAAGGGTGGTGGCTTTCTCATCGATGCACTCTTTTACCGTCAGCTGGGCAAGTCCTGTCTTTGCGGAGGTGACGGTATACTTCAAAGTCTTATCCTGCAGTTCGGTTCCTGCTTCTTCCGGCTGGCCGGCTTTATTTTTAAAGGTGTTGCCGCTATCATCGGTCACCTGTTTCTCGCCGCCTTGGGGATCCTTGGACGGATCATTTTCCTTTCCGGAAGGATCGGGAGTGGGATCCGGCGCAGGGTCCGGCTGGGGATCAGATGATCCCTGCGTTGCCTCAAAGGTGATCCCGTTTTTCGCGGCATAGGCCTCTGCCTTACTGCCCTTTGGTGCATGAATCTTCAGTCCCGGGATGGGTTTGTACGTATCCGATTCCTCATCATAAATCACAAAGGTCTTATCGGCAATGACGCAGTCTTTATTGGTGATCTCCACATCAGTCAGTTTTCCGCATGCGTAAAAAGCCGTTTCTCCAATGCTTGTTACGCTTTCCGGGATGGTGATATGGGTAAGACTCTCACATTCGGAAAAAGTTCCATCTTTGATCTCTGTCACCCCTGCCGGGATTTCCAGTTCCTTAAGAGCGCGGCAGGCCTGAAAGGCACTAGCCTCAATACTGCTCACTCCGGCGGGAAGCTTTATATTCGTCAGACTCTCGCAGCCGGAAAAAGCGCACATGCCTATACTCACCACACTGTCCGGGATCTCTATATCCGTCATGGATAAGCATCCCTGAAAGGCACGATCTCCGATGCTTGTTACGCCCTTCTCTATGATCACTTTTTTGATCAGGCCCGCATCGAAATAATAATCCGGAGGACTGTAAAGATAGTCCGTCATCTTCTCCGTTCCGCTGATGACCATGACCCCGGTTTCCGTATCAAGGCTGTAGGAAACATTTTTTCCGCACTTTCCATTTTTTGTATCCCCCTGTGGGTCCAGACTCTCTTCTGCCCCCTGACCTGCCCATACCGGCACTTCACTCATATATAGGGAGCTTGCTGCCGCCAGTGTCATTGCCAGCGTAAGCATTGTGATCTTATGTTTCTTTTTCATCCGCACGTCATCCTTTCTTTTCAAAAAATCCCGTTTCAGTTCTCACTTCACTGTGACCTTTACTTTCTTCGTCGTTTTCTTATATTTCTCATTACCTTTCCAGGATACTGTAGCCTGGGAGGATCCTTTCTTCAGCTTCTTCGTTTTGATCTTAAAGGTTGCAACACCCTTGCTGTTGGTCTTTGCCTTATATATTTTCTTCTGGATTTTCAGCTTGAGCTGCAAGCCCTTCACAGGCTTATTTTCCGATTTCACCTTCACCGTGTATTTCACGGTCGTTTTAGACTTCTTAATGGTGGCTTTTTTTGCTGTCAGGGTAACCTTCTTTGCAACAGTTTCAGCGTTTATCTGCCGGGCACATTCATTTTGTCGGTGGGTGCAAGCCAGGTGTCAGATCCGGTATCATTTGATTTGCCACAAGGGCCTGTATTTTGACCTTGGCCGGCTGCACCTCCTCAATGGCACAAACCGGCAGTGCGGATACACCCAGGAAAAATGCCAGGGCGATAGCTATGCCTGCCAGATGGGTCAGGATCTTTTGTTTTCGGTTCATATTATCCTCCTCCTTTTTTGCTTTTTACGCATTATACCACAGTTTCTGCTTTTCTATGTCCTTATTCTCGGATTCTTCTCCGGTTTTTCCCGGGATCATTTCTTCCCTTCCTTCAGAGTACCTGTTCATGTTGGGGCTGTACTTTTTTCCTTCTTCCTTCTGCCGGTGATACCAAGCAGGATCCACAAACACCACCCTGCCAGGGAAAGGGCAAATCCGAGACCGAGAAGAGGCGTCTTATAGACCAGCCGTATGCTGTGCTCTCCTTCGCTTAAGGGAAGCCCCATGTACTTGATATTGGCCACATGAAGCTTTGTCTCTTTCCCGTCCACATAGGCTTTCCAGCCTTTTGCAAAGGGAATTGCCAGCACAAGGACCGAGCCTTTTTTCCCGGTGGCCTCTGCCGTGATCTCATTGTCCTGCAGTTCTAAGTTGCGAAGTCCGCCGGCCCGCAGGGCTTCCGCTTTTTCTGCGTAGTTTTCAAAGGGCTGGCACAGGATCTCTATGTCCTCAAAGCGGTAGGTCCCCGGCCTTGAAAACCGGAGGATCACCTTTTCTGCAGGCTCTTTTTCATATCCCATGTTCACGCAAAAATCATGTCTGTCGTTATACCAGCTGTAGTCGGGAGTATAGTAAGTCAGCACCTTTAAAATGCCTCCGGCAGATTCCAGACTCAGATCCGCCGATACCGCCGGCTGCTCCCATAGCTTTTGCAAAAGGGGCTTCTCCGGCTCTTCGAAAACAAGGCCCTTGATGCGCACATAGGTCTCAGCATCCTGCACGCCGGAAAAGGAAAGAATTACACCTGCCCCTTCGGCATTCACCTCGAAGCTGTTCTCTCCGATCTTTACCTCCCCGCTTTCCGCTTCCATGTGGCAGGGGACGGATTTTGTCTCGCAGGAAATATCATCCTCTCCCTTCCCTTCTTCGCAGTCCGGCATATATGCCGCTGACAGCAATGTTTCCTGTTTTTCCACCGGAGAAAGGGTCTGCCATTTTTCCCTGCCGACCGTCTTTTCATACACATATCCAAGGGGCAGGGGATGGGTGTTTTCGTAGATCCAATAACCGGATACGGAAGCCTCCTGTCCCGGCCCGGCGGGCTGCTCCACGGGAATAAAGTCATAGGGTACGCACCCGGGAAGATTCCCGGGAACCGCAAAATATTTCACCCCGGCCAGTGTATTCATCACGGTTCTGTCATCATACCCCGTTCTGTGATGCAGAAGGGTTTCAAACAGCTCCATCTCTTTCATGTTCTGTGCGATATAGGGATTGCTGATAGTCCAGTAGTAGTTGCTGGAGGAAAGGTTTCTGGGCAGATTGGCATTCTCTGTCAGATACCTGCCCGAATAGCGAAATAGCCCGGCACCTCCGTCCCCCCGGTCCGACTTAAGAAATGACCCTACAACCCCGTCCCCAAGGCTCGTTTGTGACACACGCTCAATATCGGCTACTTCGCTCACCATCAGAAGTTCCTGTGCTTCTGCGACGGACAGGCCTTCTTTTGCATAGTCTTTCTGCACAAAGCCGTTGGAGCAGATGATCCCGGCAAAAGCGATGAGCATGCAAAGCAGCTCCCGAACCTGCATCTTACCCGGCAGGAAGGTCACCAGTAAAAAGACTGCTCCCACAACGATGCCGCAAAAGGCTGCAGCAGTTCTTGAAGGTTGCAGTAAAAGACAAAGGATTGTGAGTGCCAACAACGTCCCAAACAAAAAAATCTTCTGCTCTTTTTCCGGTGCC
This sequence comes from Lachnospiraceae bacterium, assembly GCA_024685005.1. Taxonomy (GTDB): domain Bacteria; phylum Bacillota; class Clostridia; order Lachnospirales; family Lachnospiraceae; genus RGIG7926. The sequence goes on along the minus strand of JAIKWF010000087.1, from coordinate 128 downwards.
ATCAGTTTTTCCCAGACAGCGGAGAAGGCAAAGCAGGCCGCCAGGGCAGCGGCAAAACACCATCTGTTGCACATGTAGGACATACCGTTTAACACCTGCCCCGCCGCCGGAATCAGGCAAAACAGCGC
>JAIKWF010000086.1 GCA_024685005.1 Lachnospiraceae bacterium | reverse complement strand
GTATAAGGAAGACGGAGATTATACCTTTAAGCTGGAGGTAACGGACCTTGCGGGAAATGAGGCAGACATCTTTGTGCCCCACCAGTTTACCGTGGATACCACCCCGCCGAAGCTTAAGGTGGAAGGCGTAAAGGACGGATCTGCCAACAAAGGAAAGGTAGAACCCATCATCACCTACAGCGACATCAACTTGGAGGAAGATGCGGTAGATATCATCCTCAAGGGCTCCAACAGAGGAAAGGTAGACTACGAAAAGAAAGTCACCCGGGAGAATAAGGAGATCTGCGTCGACCTTGGAGATTTCAAGAGAGAAAAGAGCGTAGACGACCTGTACACCTTGGATACCCTGGTAGAAGATCTGGCAGGAAACCAGACCACGGATACGAGAACCTTCTCCGTTAACCGGTTTGGCTCTGTTTACGTGCTTTCACCTGCCACAGGAAAGATGGTGGATGATTACTATATCAACAAAGAACAGGATATGGTGATCACCGAGATCAATGTGGATAAACTGTCCTTTAAAGAAGTGGACTGCAGTATCGACGGAGAAGTCATCACCCTCGAAGAAGGGAAGGACTATGAGGTTAACAAGTCCCTGACGGATGCCAAGTGGAACAGCTATGAATACCACATTTCCAAGAAGAACTTCGAAAAAGAGGGAGCCTATGTGGTGACCATCTATTCGGAGGACCGTGCTACCAATAAGTCCAGTAACAAGGCAAAGGAAAAAGAAGTCAGCTTTGTAGTGGACAAGACAGCACCTTCCATCGTAGTGGCAGGAGTGGAGAATGGCGGCCAGTATGCCCAGAATACAAGGGATGTGACCATCGATGTACAGGATAATATCCTGCTGGATAACGTGGAAGTGTATGTGGACAATGCGCTGGTAAAAACAGAAGAAACCGATGCGCTGCTTGAAAACAACGGGATCACGACAGTGACGCTGAAGGGCTCCAACAAAAGACAGCTTCTGAAGGTATCCTCCAGGGATGCGGCAGGAAACAGGGCCTACAGTCCGGAGATCTTTTTCCTGATCACCAAAAACATCCTGATCCAGTGGTACTCCAACAAGATCCTGTTCTTCGGAAGCATCATCGCAGTATTGTTCGTGATCGGCGTGTTTGCTACCAGGAAAAAGACACCGCAAAGACCCTGATCGAATACACTGTCTTGAAATAAAGGAAAGAATACGATATACTAATAGTTCGGACTGAGTCCGAAATCAGAAAGAAACGGAGAGATCAAAGCAATGGAACTGACAAGTATCAGAGAATTATTCAGACAGCAGGAAAAGTTTGCAAATCAGGAAGTCACCGTGGGCGGATGGCTCAGATCAAAAAGAGACTCCAAGAGTTTCGGATTTTTGGTCATCAATGACGGTACCTTTTTTGAACCCCTTCAGGTGGTTTACTCTGATAATCTTGCCAATTTCGATGAGATCTCCAAATCCAATGTGGGAGCTGCACTGGTGGTAAAAGGTGTGGTAACACCGACCCCCGACGCAAAGCAGCCCTTCGAGATTCAGGCAACAGAGATCTCGATTGAAGGAGCATCTGCACCGGATTATCCCCTGCAGAAAAAGAGACATACCTTTGAGTACCTGCGCACCATTTCACACCTTCGCCCCAGAACCAACACCTTTGAGGCAGTGTTCAGAGTGCGCTCACTGATCGCCTATGCGATCCATAAGTTTTTCCAGGAAAGAGATTTTGTCTATGTACATACGCCCCTCATCACAGGCAGCGACTGCGAGGGAGCCGGAGAAATGTTCCAGGTAACAACCCTGGATCTGAAGGATGTGCCTCTGACAGAAGAGGGAGCAGTGGACTTTTCCAAGGACTTTTTCGGAAAATCCACCAACCTTACCGTCAGCGGACAGCTCAATGGCGAGACCTTTGCCCAGGCATTTAAGAACATTTACACCTTCGGCCCTACCTTCCGTGCTGAGAATTCCAACACCACCCGTCATGCTGCGGAGTTTTGGATGATCGAGCCGGAGATCGCATTTGCGGATCTGAAGGATGACATGATCCTTGCGGAGAGCATGATCAAATTCATCATCCGCTATGTACTGGAAAACGCACCGGAAGAGATGAACTTCTTTAACCAGTTTGTGGACAAAGGGCTCATCGAACGACTGAACCATGTGGCAAACTCCGACTTTGCCCATGTAACGTATACCGATGCCATCGAAATCTTAGAGAAACACAACGATGAATTCGAATACAAAGTATCCTGGGGATGCGATCTGCAGACAGAGCATGAACGCTATCTGACGGAGAAAGAATTCGGCCGGCCTGTTTTTGTAACAGACTATCCCAAGGAGATCAAAGCCTTCTATATGAAGCTGAATCCCGACGGAAAAACAGTAGCAGCAATGGACTGCCTCGTACCCGGAATCGGAGAGATCATCGGCGGCAGCCAGAGAGAAGATGACTACGACAAACTGATGAAACGAATGGAAGAATGCGGACTGAGCCCTGAAGATTACGGCTTCTACCTGGATCTTCGCAAATATGGCTCCACCCGCCATGCAGGCTTCGGACTGGGCTTCGAGCGCTGCGTAATGTACCTGACGGGAATGGGTAACATCCGCGACGTCGTACCCTTCCCCAGAACCGTCAAGAACTGTGATCTGTAAGAAGCAGCAGACCGGATTATGATCCCGGACACCGGACACCGGTAGACATGCTTTCGAAAACGATTTGAGCGAAGCGATTCGAGGCTTTCGAAAGCATGCGACGGGGGACGTGGCCGGGATGGGATGACGATGCACAACGAAGCGGCAGGCTGCGATGGCGGCTGCTGCGGAATATTATATCAGGAGGAGAAGCAACCATGAGCCAGATCTACATCCCGGAGACCTACAAATCCACTCTGGGAATCAAAGAAACGGAAAAAGCCATCAAACGTGTAAAAGACTTTTTCCAGAGAGAACTGATCACACAACTGAACCTTTCAAGAGTCTCGGCTCCTCTTTTTGTTGAGCCCGAGTCCGGACTGAATGACAACTTAAACGGCGTGGAACGTCCGGTATCTTTTGGCATTAAAGAGCAGAATGAAAAGCAGGCGGAGATCGTACACTCCCTTGCCAAATGGAAAAGAATGGCACTGGGAAAATACGGTTTCGGCGTGGGAGAAGGTCTTTATACCGATATGAACGCCATCCGCAGGGATGAGGATACAGACAACATCCATTCCATCTATGTGGACCAGTGGGATTGGGAGAAAGTGATCGAGAAAAGCGATCGCAATGAAGAGACCCTGAAAGCAACCGTAAAGTCCGTATACGAGGCACTTCGTGTGACGGAAAAATTTATGGCTAACGAATACAATTATGTTGAATGCTTCCTGCCGGAAGAGATCACGTTTGTCACTTCCCAGGAGCTGCTGGATCGATATCCGAACCTTTCCGTAAAGGAAAGAGAAAAGGAAGCAGCCAAAGAGTACGGTGCCATCTTTATCATGCAGATCGGAGACAAGCTTTCAAACGGCGAGCCTCACGACGGCAGAGCACCGGACTATGATGACTGGAAACTGAATGGAGATATCATCGTATATTATCCCGTTCTGGATATTGCACTGGAGCTTTCCTCCATGGGAATCCGCGTAGACGAGGACTCTTTGAAGGAGCAGCTTGATAAAGCAGGATGCCCCGAGCGGGCAAAGCTTCCTTTCCAGAAGGCTCTTTTAGAGAGAAAGCTTCCTTATACCATCGGTGGCGGAATCGGACAGTCGAGGATCTGTATGTTTTTCCTGCGTAAGGCTCATTTGGGAGAAGTGCAGGCATCGATCTGGCCGGAAAAAGATGTGGAATATGCAAGGCAAAAAGGCGTGGAATTCCTGTAATACAGGTAATGACGCAGCGTGAAAAGTTAGCACAAGGCAACTATTTTCTGATAATACGGAGGTGTATCAATGGCAATTTTGGTTACGGGCGGAGCCGGATTCATCGGCAGTCACACAACACTTGAACTTTTAAATGCAGGCTATGAAGTAGTCGTAATGGATAATCTTTCCAATGCAAGTGCAGTATCTTTGGAAAGAGTAAAGGAGCTGACCGGCAAGGATGTTAAGTTTTATCAGACAGACATTCTGGACCGGGAAGGCACGGAGAAGATCTTCAAAGAAAACAAGATCGAGAGTGTGATCCACTTTGCAGGACTGAAGGCTGTTGGAGAATCCGTGGCAAAGCCCTGGGAGTACTATCACAACAACATCGCAGGCTCCCTTGTCCTTTTTGATGTAATGCGTAAAAACGGATGCAAGAATATTATCTTTTCTTCTTCCGCAACTGTATACGGAACGCCTTCACAGATCCCTGTTACGGAGTCCTGCCCCAAGGGTGAGATCACCAATCCCTACGGACAGACAAAGAGCATGCTGGAGCAGATCCTTACGGATATTCAGAAAGCGGATACGGAGTGGAACGTGATCCTGCTTCGTTACTTTAATCCCATCGGTGCTCATGAAAGCGGACGCATTGGCGAGAATCCCAACGGTATTCCCAACAATCTGATGCCTTACATCACTCAGGTTGCTGTTGGCAAATTAAAAGAGCTGGGTATCTTCGGCGATGACTATGATACGCCCGACGGAACCGGCGTAAGAGACTACATCCATGTTACCGACCTTGCGATCGGCCATGTAAAGAGTGTAAAGAAGCTGGAAGAGAACCCGGGCCTGAAGATCTACAACCTGGGAACCGGAACCGGCTACAGCGTGCTGGATATCGTTCACAACTTTGAGGCTGCTACCGGTGTGAAGATCCCTTATCAGATCAAGCCTCGCCGCCCCGGCGATATTGCCACCAACTATGCTGATCCTTCTCTTGCAAAAGAGGAGCTTGGCTGGGTAGCAGAGCGCGACATCAGAAAGATGTGCGAAGATGCATGGAGATGGCAGAGCAATAACCCCAACGGTTTTGAGGCATAAGCATGTTCAGGCTTTGGGTCAAGCAATGGAAAGAAAATCACCTGCTGAAAGATACGGTGATCTGTGATGACTCTGACAGACGCAGAACCCAGAAGGTTTTCGGCGCTTTGGAAAGCGCCTGCAGGCAGTTTGATCTGGCAAAACCGATCTGGCTGGATAAGACCATAAAAGAGTTTCAGCTTCATTCCAAAACCAGGTTTTATCAGGACAATTTTATCGAAGAGGTTCCTTTCGATTATCTGGAGATCGAAGTGATCGAAGATGATTGATACATATGGAGTAATAAAAAGCAATGGAATATATACCCCAGATGACGGATGAGGTGGACAGCTGGCAGGAAGTGCAGCTTGTCTACAATTCCGCCCTCCGAGAAGTGAATACAAAACTGGAGATCTTAAACGATGAGTTCCAGCATGTACATCAGTACAATCCCATTGAACACATCAAATCCAGGATCAAGACTTCCGAGAGTATTGTAAAAAAACTGAAGAAAAACGGATATGATTCCACCATCCCCAATATGGTCAAGTATGTGAACGACATTGCGGGGATCCGTGTGATCTGTTCCTTTACGTCGGACATTTACAGGATCGCCGAGATGCTGATCAACCAGAGCGACCTGAAGGTGGTTTCCGTAAAGGACTATATTCTGAATCCGAAGGATAGCGGATATAAGAGCTATCATCTGATCGTAACGGTGCCGGTATTTTTGTCGGACCGTATTCTTGACGTGAAAGTGGAAGTGCAGATTCGTACGGTTGCCATGGATTTTTGGGCATCCTTAGAGCACAAGATTCATTACAAGTTCGAGGGCAATGCGCCGGAGCATATTAAAAATGAGCTGGTGGAGTGCGCGAAGATGGTATCGGATCTGGATGCGAAGATGCTGTCTCTGAATAATGAGATACAGGCCCTGAAATGAGGAGTGCCGCGGAACCTTTCGGCCCCGCGGCTATTATGAAAAAATATCTTTGAGTATTTCTAAAAAGAGGACTTGTTTAACTTAAAAACATCATAGCATCGAGATATGAATAAATTATGAACATGATGTAAAAAGTTGGTTAATGTAAACAAAAACGGAAAAGAATGAGCTGATTCTTTGTGCATGTTGCACAAAGCGCCGCCAAAAATTCGGGAGGATGGATGAATGGATAATTTCATGGACAAACTTTCCAATCGTTTTCATGCCGGGGAACTCATCAGAGCCAACGGTGAAGCTGAAGCAAAGCAGATGCAGACGCTGAAAGAACAAAATGAACAGCAAAATGAATTATTATCCGAGATCAGACGTTTGAATCTGAAGACCGTTGAGATCTCAGAGCAGATTTCTCAGATGGCTTCTTTGTCCATTGAGAAACTCGAAGAGTTTTCCGCACCTGCCGCAAAGGCACCTTCCGAAGAGACAAAGTCTGCACAGCCCGAAAACGGCTGGGAGCTGGAAATGTATCAGGGCATGAGTCAGTTGCATACAGAGCTGCAGAACATCGAACGTCTTGAGACGTCTCTTTTGGCCTTCCAGGAGACCCAGACAGAGCATAACGGTCAGCTGGCCGAGATGATGAAACAGACCATGGATGCCCAGGGCAAGCCCACCAGCTGGCAGACAGAGGTTTGGCAGAGCATGTCCATGATGCAGCAGCAGCTTCAGAATCTGGAGCAGATGGCAAGTTCTCAGGTGGCGCTCCAGGAGCAGCTGCAGTCTGCACAGGCGCAGTTCCTTGACCAGGTGGAGGAAGAGCGTCGCGATAATCAGGAGCGGCAGACCCAGCATTATGACCGGATCCTGGATAAGATGGAAAAAGACTTAAAGATGCCGGAAAAGCCCAGGTTTGTATATGAGATCGAGGCATCCTTAAGTGAGATTGAGAATAATGCAGCAAACGGTAAGCGCGAGATCATCAGCAGCGTGGAGCGGCTGAAAAACGATCTGGCAGACAGCCTTTCAAAAGAAGATAAACAGGCAGATCAAGGGGCGCTGATCAAGGAATTGAACGCTCTTTTGCTGGAACAAAGTAAAAAGACCGCCGATGCGCTGGCACAGATCAAGGAGCTGGTGGTGGGCCTTCGTGTTTACATGGATGAAGTGGAAAAGAAGGCAGAGGATTTTGTCCATAAAGAAGATGTAAAGGTGTATCGCAACGTCCAGGCTGTTGTAATGGAAACAGTCAGTGCAAGAAACCGGGATGTGATCGAGCGGGTGGAATCCATTGACAAACGGGTTGAGAAGCAAAAAGGAATCAAGGGACTTTTGATCCTGACCTGCCTTTTGTCCCTGGCTTCCCTTGGCGTTTCCGTGGTACAGATGTTGGGATTGTTCGGCTAAAATGAGTTATTTTACGAAATATCACAGAAGAATAAAGGTTACCAATCTGAAAACAGCGGCATTGATCCTGATCATTGCCCTGTTTTTGTTACCTTCTTTTACGCCGGCATCAAACGGTGAAGAGACGGTATTTGAGATCATGTTAAACGGTGATTCGGTGGGGAGGCTTCGCAGCCCCGAGCCGGCAGGAAGACTTCTCGGAGAAGTGAGAAGAGAGCTGGCACAGGGGCAGGAGGATCCTTTTTTTGTGGACGCGGATCTGTTTATAGAAGGTCGGAAAGATATGTTTGCCCATTTTACGGATGAATCCGAAATGAAGGAGCAGATGAAGGCCATCCTTCTCAGGGATCAGACCGTAACGGATCATCCGGCCTATTCCGTGAAAGTGGGGCAGACCATGGTCAGTGTCCGGGACCTGTCTTCCGTTACGGATATGATGCAAAAGACCGTAGATACGTATCAGACCGGGAAGGAATTTGTGGTGGAGCTTAGCAGCGATACCGACCGACAGATCAATGTGCTGACAGCTCAGACGGTACAGAGTGATGTGGCAGATGAGCTGAAGAAAACGGTGCTTGCCGCAGGAAGCGGTCTGGAAACAGATACCTCCAAAGTGCAGGATATGGCTGTGGGCGAGGGCTTTGAAGCCTTTGACTACGGGCTGAAGAACCTGTATTTTGCCAATAAAGTGGAAGTGGCAGAGGCCTACCTGTCTGAGGATCAGCTGACAGATCCTGCCACAGGGGCGGATATCCTTACCCATCCGGCTCAGGAACAAAAGATCTATGAGGTACAGGCCGGGGATACCCTTTCGGAGATCGCCATCAATACAGAGACTCCCTTGGAAACGCTGATCGCCCTGAATGAAAGCCTGGAGGATGAAAACTCTACCATAAGGGACGGCCAGGAGCTGATCATCACTTCCCCCGTTCCGCCACTTTCCATCGGACGGGAAGAAGAGCTGTATTACGAAGAGAATTATGAAGCAGAGATCGAATACATCTACAACGATAACTGGTATACCAACGAAAAAGAAGTAAGACAGGCGCCGTCGGCCGGTCACCGCAAAGTTGCGGCCAAGAAGGTGTTCTGGAATGATAAGGAAATGGAAACCGAGATCCTGATGGAAGAGGTTACCTATCCGGCCGTTGCCAAGGTAGTGGAAGTGGGAACCAAGGTTCCGCCGACCTATATCCGTCCTATTTACGGCGGACGTCTTTCCTCCGGATTCGGAAGGAGAAAAGCGCCGAAGAAGGGTGCATCCACCTATCATAAGGGCGTGGATCTGGCTACACCTGTGGGTACTGCGGTTATGGCTTCCTGCGGCGGTGTGGTTGAAAAAGCCGGCTGGGGTAGCGGATACGGTTATGTGGTCTACATTAACCATGCAGACGGCAGACAGACCCGGTACGGTCACCTGAGTAAGGTTCTGGTTAAGCCGGGAGAGAAGGTTTCCCAGGGACAGAAGATCGCCCTTTCCGGTAATACGGGCCGAAGCACCGGTCCTCACCTGCATTTTGAGATGCGAATCGGCGGCAATCCGGTGAACCCTCTGGAATATCTGAATTGACAGACAATTTAGCGTTTTTTCGCCCTTTGAAAATCAGTTTACAAGTTCAGCACAAGGGTATATAATTGTTAAGATTAAGTGAAGAAATCCAAAAGAAAAGATTTGTGTTTCGTTCACGACGAGGTAAAAAATGGAACAGTATGTGATCAGGGGGGGCAATCCCCTTGTTGGCGAAGTGGATATAGGCGGTGCAAAGAATGCGGCTCTTGCAATCCTTGCAGCATCCGTTATGACGGATGAAACCGTAAAGATCGAGAACCTTCCGGACGTCAGGGATATCAATGTTTTGATCCAGGCTATGGAAGAGATCGGCGTCTCCATTAACAGAGTGGACCGCCATACGGTGATCATCAACGCTGCCGGTATCCAGGATCTTCTGGTAGACAACGAATTTATCAAAAAAATCCGTGCATCCTATTATTTACTGGGATCTCTGCTCGGAAAATATAAGAGAGCCGAAGTGGCACTTCCCGGCGGATGCAATATCGGTTCCAGACCCATCGACCAGCATATCAAGGGCTTTCGTGCTCTTGGTGCCAACGTCAGGATCGCCCACGGTCGTGTGATCGCAGAGGCGGAGAAGCTGACGGGACGGCATATCTACATGGACGTGGTTTCCGTAGGTGCCACCATTAACGTTATGATGGCAGCATCCCTTGCAGAGGGAAGGACCATTATCGAGAATGCAGCAAAAGAGCCCCATGTAGTAGATCTGGCTAACTTTTTGAACAGTATGGGAGCCAATATTAAGGGCGCAGGTACGGATGTGATCCGGATCCGCGGCGTGGAGAAACTCCATAAGACAGAATATTCCGTGATCCCCGATCAGATCGAAGCCGGAACCTTTATGTTTGCGGCAGCGGCTACCAAGGGAGATGTTACGGTTCGGAACGTAATCCCCAAGCATCTGGAGTCTATCTCCGCCAAGCTTATAGAGCTTGGATGCGAAGTGCGGGAGTCCGATGATGAAGTCAGGGTCGTTGCCAAAGGACCTTTGACCCACACCCATGTTAAGACCCTTGCTTATCCCGGTTTCCCTACGGATATGCAGCCGCAGATCACCACGACGCTGGCTCTTTCCGACGGAACCAGTATCGTAACGGAGAGCATTTTTGAGAACCGTTTCAAATATGTGGATGAGTTGGCAAAAATGGGAGCCGACATTAAGGTGGAAGGCAATACAGCCATCATTGACGGCGTACCCAAATATACGGGAGCCCGTATTACCGCACCGGATCTTCGTGCGGGAGCTGCCCTCGTGATCGCAGGGCTTGCTGCAGAAGGCGTCACCGTTGTGGAAGATATCTACTACGTAGAGCGCGGATATGAGGATTTCGATGTGAAGCTGCGGGGCTTAGGTGCCCAGATTGAAAAAGCCAGCACGGAAAAAGAAATCCAGAAGTTCCGGCTGAAGACGGGCTGAGGATCATGTGAACAGATCAACAGACCGGGAATAGAAACGGAAATGAATGAAATGAAAAACGCAGAGGCGAAATGCTCTGCGTTTTTTTAATCTCATTTTTTATCTTTAATGATTATACGAAACATTCAATGGAAACATCTTTTTCCTGGGAAAGATCCATAAACTGATCGCCGCATTTTACCATGGGCTTGGAAAGCTGATGTTTGTTGATATAAACGATGTCTCCGATCAGTCCGTTGGTAAGTTTAACCCGGTTGTTGATGAAGGTCTGTACCACGTTCTCCAGGAAGCAGAGAATGTACTCTGTTTCGTAGCACTGCAGTCCTTCCTTTTCGAAGATCTCGATAACGGTGAAGGGACACAGGGGACCGCGGTAGACTCTGGCGGCTGTCATGGCATCATATACATCGGCGATGGCCACGATCTTGGCGAATTTGTCGATCTGATCGCCTTTCAATCCCATGGGATAGCCGGAACCGTCACATTTTTCGTGGTGCATCAGAGCTGCATTTTTGATATGATCGCTCACATCCTGATTTTGCAAAAGCCTGAAACCCGATACGGTGTGGTTCTTCATGATCTTGTATTCTTCATCCGTCAGCTTGTCCGGCTTTTTGGTAATGGAATCCGGAATGGTAAGCTTGCCGATGTCGTGGAAGAGCCCGCACAGAGTGGCCAGCTTCTGATCTTCTTCCGATAAGTGCAGCCAACCTGCCAGCACGTTGGAGATCAGAGATACATTCAGGCAGTGGGCATAGGTCAGATCATCGTACTGACGCATGTTCTGCAGAAAGTGGAAGAACCCGAAGGAGTTGTTGTTCTCCATGTCGAAGGTTTCGATGGTATTGTGGAACACTTCGTTGACATTGATGGGTTCGCCCTGCTCCAGGATGGCGTTCATACTGTTTTTGAAACCGCTGATGGCCTCATCAAAGTTGGCCTGGAACTCTATGAACTCAGGGCTGTTTTTGATGATCTCGGAGTAGGATTCACCTTCCAGCTCACCCTGCTGCGCATCCTTTGCTGAAACGATCTGGGCAGCGGCGCCCTTGTTTTTACGGGCTTCCGTTTCGATCTCATCAATGCGGACATTCAGGATATCATACAATTCCAGCTTGGTGATCAGCTTGTCCGTCAGAGTAGTATTCTTCGGAACAATGAGCTGATTGTTGGAAGTATATACATTTTCGCTGGTGACCATTCCCGGAAGGAGCTTCGACAGAGGGACTCTCTTCATACGGGGATCGGCCTGTCTGACTACAAAATTCTTCATTACATTATCCTCTGGCCGGCAGGTGAGGACAAACCGGCATCCGTGGTTAGGTTTTGATACATAGGATTTTATCATAGATTCCATGGCATGAAAAGAAAAAAATCGGATTGGGAGTTGACAGATTGCCTGTTATAGGGTATCTTCATTTTGACAAGTCAATAATGGCTTTTTCTCTTATTCAGAGTGGTGGAGGTACATAGGACCTGTGAAACCACGGCAACCCCCGAAAGGGAAGGTGCCTAGGCCTGAGCGACGAAAGTGATTTCGTTCGAACAATAAGGGGATCGATAACGTTGTTTGGTCCGCTTTTTTGGCGGATTTTTTATTATGTAAGGAGAATTGATATGGAAAAAAGATTATTTACCTCTGAATCCGTAACAGAAGGACATCCCGACAAAGTCTGCGATGCCATTTCCGATGCGGTTCTGGATGCCTGCATGGCCCAGGATCCTATGAGCCGGGTAGCCTGCGAGACTGCGGTCTGCACCGGTTTTACCCTGGTAACGGGAGAGATCACATCCAAGGCGAATCTGGATATTCCCTCTATTGTCAGAGAGACCATTCGTGAGATCGGCTACGTAGGCGGCGACATGGGATTTGATGCTGACGGAAGTTCGGTGTTTGTATCCCTTGACCAGCAGTCTGCAGATATTGCCATGGGCGTGGACAAAGCGCTGGAAGCCAGAGAGAACAAAATGACCGACGAGCAGCTTGATGCCATCGGCGCAGGCGATCAGGGAATGATGTTCGGCTATGCCTCTAACGAGACACCGGAGCTGATGCCCTATCCCATTTCCCTGGCCCATAAGCTGGCTCTGAAGCTTTCCCAGATCAGAAAAGACGGTACCCTGCCTTATCTTCGTCCCGACGGAAAGACGCAGGTATCCGTGGAATATGATGAAGACGGAAAGCCCGTCAGACTGGAGGCAGTGGTACTTTCCACCCAGCACAAACCGGATGTGAGCCAGGAGCAGATCCATGCGGATATTAAGAAATATGTTTTTGATCCCATCCTTCCGAAGGAAATGATCGATGAGAAGACCAAGTTCTTCATCAATCCCACCGGCCGTTTTGTGATCGGCGGACCCCACGGCGATGCAGGTCTTACGGGACGCAAGATCATTGTGGACACCTACGGCGGATATGCAAGACACGGCGGCGGTGCTTTTTCCGGAAAAGACTGCACCAAGGTGGACCGGAGCGCTGCTTATGCAGCCCGTTATGCAGCTAAAAATGTGGTGGCAGCAGGTCTTGCTGACAAATGCGAGATCCAGCTTTCCTACGCTATCGGCGTAGCACAGCCTACTTCCATTATGGCAGATACCTTCGGTACCGGAAAGGTATCCGATGAAAAACTGGTGGAGATCCTCAGAGAGCAGTTTGATTTCCGCCCGGCGGGGATCATCAAGATGCTGGACCTTCGCAGACCCATCTACAAACAGACGGCTGCCTATGGTCATTTCGGAAGAACCGACATCGATCTTCCCTGGGAGAAGACGGATAAGGTTGAAGCGCTGAAGGCATACCTTGGATAAAAACAATATTTGCAACGGTTGATTTTTCTCATATACATGGTACAATCAGAATAGTTGGGAAATTGCCATACTTTTCTAACGGATAGTAACTGTATGCTGTCTTTCTTGTAAAGAGGGGATTGACTTATATGGCCTGCGGAGAAAAATCTCGACCTGCATATAGACCTACAAACATAGGGCGGACCTCGCTTTTTTTGATGTGCATATGGAAACAGACACCCGGTAAGGAGCTGCTGCAATAACTTGCAGTCCTTTCCGGGTGCTTTTTTGTTCCGCCGATCGGCAGGAATGAAAGAGAAACTGAAGGCAATGGAAACACAGAAAGAAAGGAGTCATAGTATGAAAAGCCATCTGAAGAACCCATTCATCTATTTCATGTGCGGTACGCTTGTATTTTCTGCCGCCATGAGCGGTTCTGCCCCATATATGGGAAAGACCGTACAGGCTGCGGAAGTTGCGGCTGCTTCCGGTGAAGGTGAAAGCAACGCAACCCTGTATGATAAGATGACAGGGCAGAGTGCGAAACCGGACGGATTTGAAACCATAACGGAGAATCCCCGGGCAGAGGATCCTTACGGATACGGAGTAGATGTGCCCTTTTATCTGAATAAGCAGAGTGAGTTAGCTTTATTTGCGACCAATAATCTGAGAGATTATTCCGGGACGCAAAGATCTATAAAGACCTATAATCTTGGTTCCGGACAGAATGTCGGTAATATACTGGATGGCTCTACACCGAGTGAGTCATATGATATTCCCATGAGTAATGGTAAGCAAACAAAGGCATTAAACTATGTGGAGATGACGGCCTTTGACCCTACGGGTTCCGGAAGAAAAGATCATCTTGCCGTCATCGGCATTCACAACGAAGAAGTGGGTAATCTAAAAGGGAAAAAGAGTCTTTATCTTTATGTTTACAATAAAAACGGTAATCTGGTAAGTGACTATTTAAAACTGGGTAGCATGAATTGGATGTACGAAGCGGATCCTGATAAAAATGAGTACGATAACGACTCTGCATGGGTGTACAATGCCATGAATTTCCTGAGTATTACAGCAGGAGATTATGATGGGGATCAAAAGGATACGCTGGTAATATGGGGCTGTTTTGACGATACGGATTATGGTTTGCAGGAAATCCAGGTATCAGAGAGCAACAGTGCAATTACTCTCACACGAAAAGGAACGGTATCCCAAACCCTACTTCATGATGAATACACAAAATCGGGAGGAACACTGGCAACTTCCCACGATTGGGTTGACAATAAGCTTTGCTGCTCCGTTGATACCGGGGATGTAAACGGAGATAAGATCGATGATCTTGTGGTCATAAGTTTTTTGGACATTACGACTGTTGATGACAGAGGGCGTTCGCAGCAAACGCAGATGTATTGTCCTTATCTGACGGTAAGCTATGGTGCAGGATCCTCCAATACGAATATCCTGAATAAGAAGGATGTTGCAACCAGAGTTTTGAAAGAAAACGGTTCAGAAAGCAATTATATGAAGTACCTGACCTGCTTTGCCGCAGATGTCTCCACCGGTGATATCAACGGAGACGGAGTGGACGAGATCACTGTAGCCGGTTTGAAAAATGAAGTTTACGGGAATCTCAACGAAGTAGTTAAAGAACCATTTGAATATAACAGAATCCAGGAATCCAAAACATTTCTGGCTGCATACCGGTGTACCGCAGGTGCTACCCCTTCTGTACTGTATAGCGGCGTTCAGAACGCCAATGAATGGACAGCTGATGGGTTATACCCGGATAATGACGGCAGCGTAGAAGAACATGATCAGTGTGTGCAGCAGTATTGTGTAAAATGTGTTGCCATCAATGGAAAAGGTAACCCGGAGATGGTTTTTGTCAACGGTGATCTTTATTCCTATTCCGCCGGCAACAGTGAGGCCTTATCAAAGATTTACACGGGGGATTATTTTACGAAACATGATAATGAATTCCTCAGTACAGGTATAGATCTTACAAATACATTTATGCTTTCCGCGGATGCGGGTAATTTTGACGGCAATGATTTCGGACGAGAGCAGGTAGTGTATACATTTGCCGTTAAAGTCAGTGGCCATGAGCAGTATTTTATGGCGGCAGGTATCCTTGGCGGTGATTTTTCCGGAAACACAGATCTGAGCGGTCTGGCGAAAGCATA
Source organism: Lachnospiraceae bacterium (assembly GCA_024685005.1). Classification (GTDB taxonomy): domain Bacteria; phylum Bacillota; class Clostridia; order Lachnospirales; family Lachnospiraceae; genus RGIG7926. The sequence goes on along the minus strand of JAIKWF010000086.1, from coordinate 14,102 downwards.
CTACAGCACCAGTATGAATACATTTGAGACTGCGGATAACAGGGATGTATATTTCCCGGGAGATGATAACGTAGATTTGAGAAAAGCCCATCTGACACACAACTACGGTCTGAACTACACCATCTGCGCCATTGACAATGATGAAGACGGCATTCTTGTCAGATATCATGACAAAGGCTATGTTTATTCGGACCCTGAGATTCTCGGTGTTTTGCAGGCTGCACCGGTGTTTGATGAACTGGATGCTTACGGTGCAAATGATAATGAAACCACATATAGCTTTGAACATACGGTATCTTATGAGGATACGGATTCCGATGAAGTATCCTTTGGTGCCGGCGTTACCCATGGTCTGGAGGGAACGCTTGGCGGCTATGATGTGAAAGCCGGATACGCCCTGAACTGGAGCCATGAATTTACGGAAGGGTTCTCTGAATCCCAGGGCCACAGCTTTACGGCTTTGGATGAAGATGCGGTAGTATTGTATCGTACACCGGTTACCCTGTATTCCTATCAGGTCAAGAAAAACGGCGCGTGGTCTGATGAAAATATTGTGCTTTCCTTCCCGGGCACGCCGGCATACAGCCTCATCACAGTGGATCGCTATAATGAATTTGCGGAGTATTACAATGCTAAAAATAAAGCGAGGATGAAAGAACTTGATAAGAGTGAAAGCGATGCACCCATGCTGGCGCTTCTTCGCGATACGGATACCCATAAGCTTTATCTGAATACCGGAGGAGATCCGGATAAATACATGAAGATGAAAAATCTGCCTGATTATGTAACGGTTATTCAGAAGAAGGCCAACGAATTTTCGGCAGATACCGGTAGCACAACTTTTAACTATACAACTGAACATTATACAGGTGATACGGATTCCATGTCCCATGGCTTTTCCTTTGAATTGGAGATCAAGTTTGGTCTTGGCGTCCCGGGCTTTGTATCCTCCTCAGCAGGGGCATATGCTTCCCTTGAGTATATGAACGGGCACTCTCATTCCTCCACCAAGTCCGATGCAAAGGGTGTAGAAGGTTCTGTCAGCAATGCAAACAGAACGCAAATGAAGGCGGCAGGATTTACGGATGCGGCTTGTGACAGCTACGGATATAAATATCAGATGGCGAAATGGGATTCGCCCATCACCCAGGAAGTACCCAAAGAGGATCCGCGTACAGGGGATGTGACCATGGAGACAGAGAACGTTCCGATCTACGGTTATGTTCTTTCGGATGTGAAAAAGCCTATCTATGCGACTATTAAAGCACCGGATGAACTGAAGCTTCAGGAGGGATACGGCAAGACCACCTCGGGAGCCTTCAGGATCTACGGTGATCCCATTCCCACCGTTACAAAAACCGCGGGCAATGCCAAGATCGCTTACAATGAGACCACGAGAAAACTGGTGGTTGAACCGGGACTGGGAATCGGAACGTACCCCGTAGAACTCAAAGTTGCAAACGGTATCCCCGGCAGAGAACAAACCATAAAGTATAACGTAAAGGTTGAGGCACCCGATTATTCCGATGACGGTATAGTTTCTTCCGTAGAAAAAATGATACGGGCTCTGCCGGATGAAGTGGATCTGTTGTTATCCGATGAAGTCTATGTGAAACAGGCAAGAGCAGCATATGATGCCCTGACAGGTGATCAGAAGGCTAAGGTATCCGGTGATCTGAAGACCAGGCTGGAAAAGGCAGAAGCCCAGATCAAAAAATTCAAAGAGCAGGCAGCGGCTACTCAAACAAAGATCAGTGAAACCGTTCCGGAAATCACGGCAGCAGCAAACGATCTTAAGACCAAAATCCAGAGCGGAGCAGATGTGACCGCCGAGATTAATAATCTGGAGAAGAGCTACAATGCATTAAATGAAGCCTATGATCAGCTTTCTGATGAGCAGAAGGCACTGGTTTCCGATGAGACAACAGCAAACCTTGTCAGTGTGACCGCACAGGTGGCTGAGGTCATAAACCTTTATGATGCAAAGCACAAAACCGATGCGATCCGGGAGCAGGAAGCGCACAGCAACCAGCAGGCAGCGGATGCGGTTATCAGTCTGATCAATGATGTAAATGCTGCAAAACCTTCAGCCATTGATCCGTCTGCAGCAAACGAAGAGGCGTTCCAGGCGAAGTACCAGGATGCATCCGAAAAGACGAAAGCAGCCAGGGAAGCTTATAATGAGCTGACAGTTCAGCAGAAAGCGCTGGTGACCAATGCAGCTGATCTTGTTGCTGCGGAAAAGACCCTTGGCGCAAAGATCACAGCACGCCGCAGCGCAGAGGTTGCGCAGCAGGATAGCAAGGAAGTACAGGAATGCCTGGCAGCCATCGGCAAGATCCCTGCCAACATCACACTGAATGATGAAAAGACGGTGCGGGCTGCAGTCTATGCTTACAACAAATTAAGCCCGGAGGGAAAGAAAAAGATCGATGCGGCAACGGTAGCAAAACTGAAGGCTGCAAGCACAAAAATGGATGCGCTTATAGCCGAAAGTAAGAATAAACCAAACGAGAATCCGCAGCCCACCGTTACGCAGAAAGCTGCAAATACCCTGAAGGTTAAGGCTAAGACAGTTAAGGTATCCCATAGCAAGCTGAAAAAGAAAAAGCAGGTGATCAAGGTTAAAAAGCTGCTCACCGTCAGCAAGGCTCAGGGAAAAGTGACCTACAAGCTGAAGAAATCCGTTAAGGGATTCTCCATCAATAAGAAGACAGGTAAACTGACCATCAAGAAGGGTGTGAAGAAGAAAACCTACAAGCTGAAAGTCAGTGTAACAGCTGCCGGTAATGATCAGTACGATAAGAAGACAAAGACCGTAACCGTAAAGGTAGTTGTGAAGTAGCATTCGTTGAAAACTCAATAGGACTATGATACACTGAAAGTGTCGCCGGTGTGCCGGTGGCACTTTCTTTCACCCTAAAAAAGGGCAGTTACAGAACACAAGGAAAAAACGACCATGGCATTTACACATTTACATGTACATACGGAATACAGTCTTTTGGACGGTTCCAACAAGATCAAAGAGTGCGTAAAGCGGGTAAAGGAACTGGGGATGGACTCCTGCGCCATTACGGATCACGGCGTTATGTACGGCGTCATCGATTTTTACAGAGCGGCCAAAGAGGAAGGCATTAAGCCCATCTTAGGGTGCGAAATCTATGTGGCGCCGAATTCCAGGTTTGATAAGGAGCCGGGAGGCGAGGAACGCTATCACCATCTGGTACTTTTGGCGGAAAACAACGAAGGCTATGCCAATCTGATGAAGATCGTATCCATCGGTTTTACAGAAGGCTATTACTACAAGCCCCGGGTGGATAAGGAGATCCTGCGCAAGTACAGCAAAGGTATCATCGCCCTTTCTGCCTGCCTTGCGGGAGAAGTACCCAGGCTGATTGGGAAGGGCATGATCGAAGAGGCGAAAAAAGAAGCTCTGGTCTATCGGGATATTTTCGGAGAGGGCAATTACTTTTTAGAGCTGCAGGATCACGGGATTCCGGAGCAGCAGACCGTAAACAGTGTCCTTTTATCTTTTTCCAAAGAGCTGGGGATCGACCTTGTGGCAACCAACGATATCCACTATACCTATGCGGAGGATGCCAGAGCTCACGATCTTCTGCTTTGTATCCAGACCGGGAAAAAGGTCTCCGATACGGATCGCATGCGCTATGACGGCGGCCAGTATTTTATCAAAAGCGAAGAGCAGATGCGGGAGATTTTTCCCTATGCGCCGGAGGCCATCGAAAACACCCACAAGATCGCAGAGCGCTGCAATGTGGAGATCGAGTTTGGCAATCATAAGCTGCCTCATTATCAGGTACCGGAGGGGTATGAGCCCTTTTCCTATCTGAAGGAGCTTTGTGAAAAAGGTCTGGCGGAGCGCTACGGAGACGATGCAGGCGATGAGCTGAAAAAGCGTTTGGAATATGAGCTGGGCACCATACAGAATATGGGGTTTGTGGACTACTTTCTCATTGTCTGGGATTTTATCAATTATGCCAAGGAGCACGGAATCCCAGTGGGACCGGGAAGAGGGTCTGCGGCGGGAGCCATTGTGTCCTATTGTCTGAAGATCACCGATATCGATCCCATCCGATACAATCTGCTCTTTGAGCGTTTTTTGAATCCCGAGCGTGTGACCATGCCGGATATTGACGTGGACTTCGGCCCTGAGCGAAGGGGCGAGGTCATTGATTATGTCCGGAAAAAATACGGGGATGAAAAGGTGGTGCAGATCGTCACCTTCGGTACCATGGCGGCAAAGGGCGTGATCCGGGATGTGGCAAGAGTCATGGATCTGCCTTATTCCCAGGCGGATATGCTGGCCAAGATGGTACCAAACGAACTGAACATCACTCTGGATAAGGCCCTGTCCATGAATCCGGATTTCAAAGCGTTATACGACAGCGACGAGACGGTACGGGACCTGATCGATATGTGCCGTCGTCTGGAAGGTCTGCCGAGACACAGCTCCATGCATGCTGCGGGAGTCGTGATCTGTCCGGAGCGGGCGGATGAATTTGTGCCGCTTTCAAGGGGCGCGGATGGCAGCATCACCACTCAGTTTACCATGACCACCATAGAGGAACTGGGTCTTTTAAAGATGGACTTTCTGGGACTTCGCAATCTGGAAGTGATCCAGAAGGCGGTGGAGCTTGTAAAGAAAAGCCGGGGCATCGACCTTGATATCAATGCCATCGATTATAACGATAAAAAGGTGCTGGGGTATATCAGTACCGGTAAGACGGACGGCATTTTCCAGCTGGAAAGTGCGGGAATGAAGAGCTTTATGAAGGAGCTGCGGCCTGCATCTTTGGAGGATGTAATAGCCGGGATCTCCCTGTACCGTCCCGGTCCCATGGATTTTATCCCCCAATATATCAAGGGAAAAAACGATCCGGGGCACGTTACCTATGATACGCCTCTTTTGGAGCCCATACTGGAGGCAACCTACGGATGTATCGTTTACCAGGAGCAGGTAATGCAGATCGTGCGGGATCTGGGTGGTTACACCCTGGGCCGAAGCGATCTGGTGCGCCGTGCCATGAGTAAGAAAAAACAATCCGTCATGGAAAAAGAGCGGGCCAATTTTGTCAGCGGCAATAAGGCGGAAGGCGTACCGGGCTGCGGAGAAAAAGGGATTCCCGCCGAGGTGGCCAACAAGATCTATGATGAGATGATGGATTTTGCAAAGTATGCCTTTAATAAATCCCATGCGGCCTGCTATGCGGTGGTGGCCATGCAGACCGCCTATCTGAAGTATTATTATCCCGTGGAATTTATGGCGGCGCTGATGACATCCGTGATCACAAACAATGCAAAGGTAACGGAGTATATCCAAAGCTGCCGGCAGATGGGGATCGACATTCTGCCGCCGGATGTAAACCGTTCCTTTGCGGATTTTTCCGTGGAAGACGGTAAGATCCGTTTTGCCTTAACGGCCCTCAGATCCGTGGGAAGAAACGTGATCGAAGAGATTGTCAGGATCCGGGAAGAAGGCGGAGAGTACCTGGATCTTCGGGATTTTATCATCCGGACCACAGATCACAGCGTGAATAAAAAAGTGGTGGAGAACCTGATCAAAGCAGGTGCTTTTGACTGCTTCGAAGGAAACAGAAAACAGAAAATGATCGTTTTCGGCGATCTGATGGATCGGGAAGCGAAGGAGAAAAAGAATGCATTTGCAGGTCAGATGAGTCTGTTTGATCTGGCTGCGGATGAAGATAAAAAAGCCTTTGCCCTGGTAATGCCCAGGGTGGAGGAGTATGATCAGTCCGATCTTCTGGCCTTCGAAAAAGACGTGGTGGGCTTTTATATCAGCGGTCATCCCCTTGACCGGGAAAGAGACTTTTTGCTGCGCCGCATCAGTGCCAAGACCACGGATTTTTACATGCAGTCAGATGGAGAGGAGCCTGCCGCAGGGGCGTCGGAAGAGGAAGAAGGGATCCATGACGGCGAGCTTGTAACCGTGGGAGGCATGCTGACGGATAAAAAAGTGAAATACACGAAGAATGATAAGGTCATGGCCTTTATTACGGTGGAGGACCTTTTCGGCAGCGTGGAGGCCATTGTTTTTCCCAGAGAGTACGAAAAATACAAGGATGCGCTTACGGAGGATGCCAGGATTTTTGTCAAAGGCCGTGTGCAGATGGAGGAAGGAAAGGATGCCAAGCTGATCACATCCCAGATCACCTCCTTTGAAGATATGCCGAAACGCCTGGCGATTTCCTTCCCGGATAAGGATAACTATTTTCAGAGAAAGGGTGAACTGGAAGAGGTTTTGCGCTATGAGGAAGGTAACGATGAGGTGATGATCGTATGCCTTGCGGAGAAGGCTTACAAAAAGCTTCCTCCCAACCAGAATGTAAAGGTCACAGAGGACCTCCTTGAAAAACTTAAGAAAATCTTTGGTGGCGATTCCGTTGCCGTAAGTTAAAAAGGGTGTTATTTTGAATACGGACTTTTGATGCCATGAGAAAATTCTCGCAGGCATCAAATGAATATCACAAGGAGGGATAATAAAATGACCGGAAAGAAAAGAAGAATGATCCCGGGCAAAGGATTGACAGCAGCCGCATTGTCGCTGGTACTGGCAGCGGAGTGCATCAGTCCCGCAATGGCCGGGGAACCGGTAAATGACGTCGAAAGCAGTAAGGAGCCAGGCGTCATTGTTATGTTTGAAGGGCAGGAAGATCTGACAAAGAAAGAAGTCAGAACCATGCTCGGAAAGGGCAAAGACAGTACCAAAGTAACAGTTGAGGACGTATGGAATTTTGAGGGAGAGGACATGAGCATCGCACTGGTCACTTCCAATACGGATCCCGACGTGCTTGCAGCAAAACTGGAAAAAAGAAGCGATGTAAAATTCGCGGAAAAAGACAGCAAGATTCATCTTGCAAGTGTTACGAAGGATACTTACAGCGACCTGCAGTGGAGTATGCAAAATACGGATGTGGCTCCGAAGGTGCAAGCGTCTTGGGATACCACAGGTGTTTCCGGTTCGGAATATGTTGTTGCGGTCTGTGATACCGGTGTGGACTACGAGCATCCGGATCTGAAAGACAACATCTGGACTAATCCGTTTGCAAAGCAGGGGCTGAAGGGAACGCACGGTTACGATTTTATCAGCGGCGATGCGGATCCCATGGATGAAAACGGTCACGGTTCTCACTGTGCAGGTATCATCGGCGCCACGGGAGATAACGGCGTGGGTATCAGCGGTGTAAACAAAAAGGTTAAGATCATGGCCCTGCGTATTCTGGATGCGGAAGGCAGTGCATATTTAAGCCATGAGATCGCAGCTTATCACTACATCAACAAAGCCATGGATCTGGGCGTGCCGGTGGTTGCCATCAACAATTCCTGGGGCGGCGGTTCCTATTCCGAAATCTTTGATACGCTGGTTGAGAAAGTAGGAAAGAAGGGTGCCATCACTGTTTGCGCAGCAGGAAATGAAGCATCTGACCTGCCTTCTTATCCCGTAGCCATGGGCAACCCTTATATGATCTCCGTTGGTGCTACCAACGAGTCGGGAAACCTGGTTTCCTTCTCTAACTACGGTGACTGGGTAGATGTGGCAGCACCCGGTACGGATATTCTTTCTACCGTTTGCTATGACTGCTACAACCCCGGGATCTACGGAGAAAATCAGGATGCCATCTCGGAGCGTTTTAACGATTTTGAAACGGGTGATACGGAGCTGATCCCCGATGAAGTATATGTGAACGGAAATAAGCTTTCGAAAAAAGAGGTAGACGGAACTTCTGTTTTTGCTGATGAAAAGGGAAGAAAGATCACCATCTCCGTATCGGAGAACGGATTCCTTTCTGACAAGGCAGTATCTGTTTCCATGAACGGCATCAAGGAAAAGGATCTTGTTTGTGTGCCGGTTATAAAGTACACCAATGATTCGGAAAAACCGACTGCACCTCACTGCAGCTTCATGAGCCGGGGCAAATGCTTCGGAGATGCTGACGGAGGTCTGAGCCTCTTAGATGTAAAAGCGGATACGAAGTTTACCGAAAAGGACATGGAAGCTTACGGCGTCAATCTCTATCTGGATAATGGCGGCGACTATTGGGGCCATGTAGATCTGGAATCGGTTTCTCCGGAAAAGGGAACCGAAGAAAGACAATACGTTCTGGCATTGTCTGCGGGAACAGACGGAGATTTCAGGATCGATCTTGATAATATCGGACTGAGCAGACAGGATCTGAAGGATACCTCCGCTTTCGGAAAGTACGATTATTACAGCGGAACATCCATGGCATCCCCTTATATCGCAGGCTCTGTGGCACTGCTTCGGGCACAAAAAGCAAAGGCCGGCGTAAAGAGCGTCAATGCACTTGATCTGATCAACGAGATGACCGGTATGCACAAAGCAACCCCCCAGCTGGAGATCGGTGAAAAGAAAGGTTCCTTTGATTTCACCGTTAAGCCGGTTTCCAGACCCCGCATCGGAAATGTGGCCATCGAAAAACAGGGCGATAAGAATATGATCTCCATTACCGGTTCCGGACTGGATGTAAAGGCAGCTGACTTTGCTGTAGAGATCACAAAGAATAATGGCTTCAAGAGCAAAAGTGTGAAGGTTCTGAAGGCAGCGGATGTAAAGGGTGACAGTCACGCCATCACCTTTGCTGACAACGGCTGGGCAAATAACATTCTGGATCTTACCGTGAAAGCAAACGGCAAAACCGCTACTTTAACCGATCTCTACATGGTTAACGGGAAAAAGACCTATGTAAAATCCGAAAAGAGTTTTACCTGCGGCGAGAATTATGTAACAGACGGTAAGAGACTGTACTGGTATGATCAGGAAACCGGCAGCATCTCTTACTGCGATCCCGAAGATGAAACGGACTGCGGCGCTTTTGAAATTCCGGAAACCCTTTTTGGTGAGAAGAAGAAAGATGACAGGGAATACGGATTTGCTTGCGGCCCCATTGCTTACTTAAACGGTATGCTTTATGCAGTCGGTGAATACGGTGCAGCTGATATGACCGAATCAGGCGATAAGATCGGCGTTTATGACGGTAAGCAGGTGCTGATCCGCATCGATACCGTTACGGGAGCGCCCCAGCTCTGCACTATGCCGGACCTTGGAAATCTTGAAGAGTTTACGCTGGGCGCCTATAACGGAAAACTGTATCTGATGGGCGGCTATCAGCGTGCAGGTTCGAAGAAAAAAGCATCGGCGGCAGTAAAGGTTTATGATCCCGTAAAGAATGCATGGTCTGAGAGCAAGGCTCTTCCGGAAACCAGATATGGCGGAAAAGCGCTGCAGACAGGAAACAAGCTGATTTATACTTTAGGATATGCTTCCGATGAACAGGAATCCGATCTGGAATATGCAGCCAACCTCATTTTTGACGGTGCGAACTGGAAGGTTTCAAAGGCAGGAACAATCAAAGCACTTGCCGGCGGAGACCCGGTGGGCGTTGGTATCGTAAAGGGCGGACTGGTTTATGCAGGTCTTCCCGCTGAGGATCTGGGAGATACCTTCCTGTATGATTCGACGGCCGATACTTTTAAGGATACAGGTTATAACCTAAATAAAGAAGTCTTTTCTCTGGCGAAGGTTGTTGTACCTGCGCGGACAGCTGTATATGCATTGCTGGAAGGAGATGAAGAAGGAAACAGCGGCGGCACCCTTGAGATGCCAATTCAGAACGGTTTTGTAAATATCAAACAGAATGTTACCGGCAGCGGCCTGCTGACCTGCCCTGTTGCAAATCCTCCGGGAAATGATATCAGAGTAACGGCACAGGCTTTTGAAGGCAACGTGATCGGATCTCTTACCGTTGATGGAAAAAATGTAGCGGTTCCGGGCAATGCAACCACCTTTACTTATACCATCCCGAATCTGATGAAGGATGCGGAGGTTTCCGTTGTATTTGAGGAAGAGGGCTATGAGTATGTTTTAGATGCCAATACCCTTACTGTAAAGGGTAAGACCCTGAAGGTGAATCTTTCCAAGATCGGCAAGAAGGGCTTTGTGATCAAGAAAGGCAAGGCTTACAAATTCACCGATATGGGACAGGGAGAATTGACATACAAGCTGTCATCCGCAACGAAAGCAACCGCAAAGGCAAAGAAGAACAAGGCAAAAGGTGCTTCCGAGTCCGTCGCAGTGAAACTTGCAGATAAGAGCAAGAAGGACAAAGCGACCAAGAGTGATCAGAAGAGCAAGAAGAAAGATAAGAAGATCACCAAGACGAGCAAGAGCAAGAACAAGAAGGATAAGAAAAACACCAAAAAGAAGAAAACGACAAAGAGCTACAAAAAGTACTTTAAAGTCAATGAAAACAGCGGCAAGATCACTGTAAAGAAGGGCATTAAAAAGGGTACTTACAAGCTCAAGATCAAGGTGATGTCTTCCGGAGACGAGTATACCGAGTCAGCAAGTAAGAAGGTAACCGTTACTGTGAAGATTCAGTAATAATGATCTGAAAGGACCGGCCAAAAGCCCAACCGGAAAAGATGATCCGGAGGCTTGCGGCCGGTTTTTCTGTGCCCTTCCTTTTTTATCTAATTTATTGACGCAATAAAGCTGCGGCTTTATAATAAAATACAGAGGACAAACTGTCCGAAGGAGGAATACAAGTGGCTGACAATAAGATCAAAACAATCGGTATTCTGACAAGCGGAGGGGATGCACCCGGTATGAATGCCGCCATCCGTGCCGTAGCCAGAAAAGCACTTGGAAACGGTGTAAAAGTAAAAGGAATTAAAAAAGGGTATCAGGGTCTTTTGAACGAAGAGATCATGGACATGGAGAAAAAAGACGTATCCGATACCATTCAAAGAGGCGGTACCATTCTCGGAACGGCCAGATGCAGTGAGTTCCGGACGCTGGAAGGCCAGCAGAAGGGAGCGGAGATCTGCCGTAAACACGGCATCGACGGCATTGTTGTCATCGGCGGAGACGGATCCTACCGCGGAGCCCAGGCCCTTTCCAAACAGGGAATCAATACCATCGGCATTCCCGGAACCATTGACCTGGATATTGCATGTACCGACTATACCATCGGATTCGATACGGCGATCAATACCGCAATGCAGGCCATCGATAAGGTAAGAGATACTTCCTCTTCCCATGAAAGATGCTCCATCATTGAGGTTATGGGACGTAATGCCGGTTATATTGCCCTTTGGTGCGGCGTTGCCAACGGTGCAGAGGATATCCTGCTTCCCGAGAAATACGACTACAATGAGCAGGCCATCATCAACAACATCATTGACAACCGGAAAAAAGGCAAGACCCACCACATCATCATCAATGCGGAGGGAATCGGACACTCCACATCCATGGCCAGACGAATTGAGGCGGCTACCGGTATTGAAACCAGAGCCACCATCTTAGGATACATGCAGCGCGGCGGTAATCCCACCTGTAAGGACAGATTCTACGCCTCCATCATGGGAGCCATGGCTGCCGACATTATCTGCGAAGGCAAGACCAACCGTGTCATCGGCCATAGGGGCGGCAAGTTCCTGGATTTCGATATTGATGAAGCGCTGGCAATGCAAAAAGAGATCGACGAGTACGAATATGAAGTCAGCAGACTTCTTTCCAAATAGGAAGCCATATGATCACATCACCATCCAATTCCAAAATTAAACACGTGGCCATGCTCCAAAAGGATGCAGGTCTTAGAAAAATGGAAGCCCTCTTTGTAACAGAGGGCTTTCGTATGACTTCGGAGGTTCCGCCGGTGCTTTTGCGGGAGCTGTATCTTTCGGAGAGCGCGGCCGGGAAGCCGGAGTATGCAGACCTTGCCAAAAAGCTGACAGACCCTGCGGGAGGCTATACCGGAGAAGAGGTATGCATCGTTGCCGACAAGGCCTTCGAGAGAATGTGCGATACCAAACATCCCCAGGGAATCTGCGCCGTGGTCTCGAAACCTTCTTATAAGAAGGAAGACATCTTTCCCAGGCAGGCGAATGGAAAAGAGCGATACCTGATCTTGGAAAACGTACAGGATCCCGGCAATGTGGGGACGATGGTCCGGACAGCAGAGGCAGCGGGAATGACGGCGGTACTTTTTGCCGGCACCTGCGCAGATCTGTTCAATCCCAAAACCATCCGGTCCACCATGGGCTCTCTGTTTCGCGTGCCCTTTTTGCATTTTTCCCAAACCGGAGAGATGCTGGAGCTGTTAAAAAACAGGGGCATCCGCACCTTTGCGGCAGCTCTTGAGGGCTCCGTTTCCTACAGAGATGCGGTGTACGGGGAAAAATGTGCAGTTATGATCGGAAATGAGGGCAACGGCCTGAGTAAAGAGGCCATTTCTCTGGCAGATGAGCGGATCCGCATTCCCATGGAGGGGAAGGTGGAGTCTTTGAATGCGTCCATCAGCGCTGCGGTTTTGATGTACGAGATGGGCAGAGAATGACCCCTTGAAAATTAAGACAATCTTAATGTTTTATGTCGCAAATTTGACAAATCTTTTCATTTCTGTTAATATACCCTAGACGAATGTAACAAACTTGTAACAATTAGGGTGGTTATATGACAGAACGTTTTCATAAGAAAAGCAAAACAGCAATCGCTCTTGTAGTGGTTTTGGTGATGATGATCCTGCCGGCAGCGGCTTTTGCCGATGACCTTCCGGATCTTCATGCCGGTGTTGCCGCTGTTATGATGACAGGCGCAGATCAGGATATGAGCCTGATGAGCAACCTTGGCGCAGGCGCACATGCAGCTATTGCAGGAAGCGACAACGAAGATGTAACGGCCGAGATCATTACCGATACGGAAGATGCTGCTGATGATCTGGGACTTGTTCCCATCGAGACCGATGTGGAAGTTCCCGCAGAGATCGCAGAGCAGGAGCCTGCGGAAGAGATCGTTATGGCTAATGTGGAGAATGCGGTAAATGTCCGTGCAGAGCCTTCCGAGGACGCTGAGGTAGTGGGCAAGCTGTTTGCCAACTGCGGCGGTCAGATCCTTGAGAGAAGAGACGGCTGGACTAAGCTTAAGAGCGGAGAGCTGGAGGGCTGGACCAAAGATGAGTTTTTGATCTTCGGAGAGCAGGCTCAGGAAGCTTCTGAAGAAGCAGGTACTTTAACAGCTACCGTAAATGCAGACGGACTTTTCATCCGTAAGGATGACAATGAAGAAGCCGGCGTTATCGATATGATCGAGAACGGCAAAGAGCTTACTGCAGTAGAAGAGCTGGATGACTGGGTTTCTGTGAAATACGACGGAGAGATCGGTTACGTTTACAGTGAATATGTTGATGTAGAGCTTTCGATCCCTACAGGCAAGACCGTAGAGCAGATCAAAGCAGAAGAGAAAGCAAAGGAAGAAGCCGAGGCAGCCAAGAAGGCAGCTAAGGAAAAGGGCAAAGGAAAAGGCTCCAAGAAGAGCGAGACCACAGACCGCGGTGCGGTAGCAGGTGCGGCATCTGAGGTGAATCTCCTGGCAGCTCTGATCCAGTGCGAAGCCGGACGCGAGTGCTACGAAGGACAGCTGGCTGTAGGTGCGGTTGTAATGAACCGTGTACGCAGCGGCGCTTATCCCGGAAGTATCAGCGCGGTGATCACTGCTCCTGCACAGTTCCCGCCCGCAACCAACGGACGTGTGGCAGCGGTTCTGGCAGCAGGTCCTTCCGCTTCCTGTATTCAGGCAGCACAGGCAGCTATCAGCGGCCAGAGCAATGTAGGCGGAGCAACCCACTTCGGAACTTCCGGTGGCGGAATCCAGATCGGTAATCACTGCTTCTGGTAATCAGATCATTTTGAAACAGATACCCCTTACTGTAACAGGTAAGGGGTTTTTTGTACTTGCGAAAAAGGAAAAAAAGCCTCATAATAGAGCTAAGGTTTGTATTTTTCCTCAAAGGGGAAAAACAGAAAGGAGAACGGAGAAATGAAGGAACGGATTCTTGCATTCAGACAGGTGTTGACCGTGCTGGCGCTGGCACTGATCTGCACCGTGGTCCCCTCTCTGAAGGTTAAGGCAGAGGATTACGGCGTGTGGATTAATGGCTACGCGTTTACGGAGGTGGAGCAGGAGATTACCTGTGGTGAAGGAAAGGCCACCTATGATCCGAAGACCCATACACTGACACTGGATAATGCCACCATTACGGAGT
>JAIKWF010000076.1 GCA_024685005.1 Lachnospiraceae bacterium | reverse complement strand
AAAAACGGGCAGGTCAGCGAATGGTCCAAAGTGAAAAAAGTGAAGGTGAAAAAATGAGATATCCCAAACCATTACAAAAGGGAGGCTGTATCGGTTTTATCGCACCTTCCTTCGGCTGTGCCACGGAGCCCTATAAGAGCCGCTTCGACAACACCCTACGGATCTTTCGGGAAAAGGGCTACACGCTGTCTCTGGGACCAAACTGCTATGAGAGCAGCGGCATCGGCATCAGTAACACCCCGGAAAAATGCGCCGCGGAGCTAAATGCGGCTATGACAGACAACCAAAGTGATGTGATCATTACCTGCGGCGGCGGCGAGCTGATGTGCGAAGTGGTGCCGCAGATCGATTTTGCAGCTATCGCCAAGGCAGAGCCCAAATGGTATATGGGGTATTCGGATAATACCAACTATACGTTTTTGTCCGCCATTCTGGCAGATACGGCGGCAATTTACGGTCCCTGCGCAGGAGCCTTCGGACGGCAGCCCTGGCACCCATCCATAGATGATGCCCTGGCGCTTCTTACGGGAGAAAAAACCTTTGTCCAAAACTATGATGCATGGGAGATTGAGGAAGAAACCGGTGATCTGGGAGAAGAGCCGGATCCTCTGACGCCTTATAACTGCACAAGGCCCTTTGCGCCGGTAACATACATCGGAGCAAACAAAGCAGAGGGTGAGCGGATCGAAATGAGCGGCCGGCTTATCGGCGGCTGTGTGGATATCCTGACGATCCTTTTGGGAACCAGGTTTGACAGAGTATCGGATTTCCTGGACAAATACGAAAAGGACGGCTTTATCTGGTACCTTGAGTGCTGCGACATGGACCCTTTGATGATCCGCCGGGCCTTTTGGACCATGAAAGAGGCAGGCTGGTTCCGGGGCGTGAAGGGATTTTTGATCGGCAGACCCCGCAGATTTGATCTGGATTTTATGGGGGTGAACCGGCTTAATGCGGTAACGGATATTTTGGCAGATCTGAATGTACCGGTGATCATGGATCTGGATATCGGACATCTGCCCCCTATGATGCCCATAATCAACGGAGCGATGGGAGATGTTACCTTTGAGGATAACAGACTGCGGATAGATTACAGGCAGGAATGAAGTAGCAGGCTGCAGATTGAAATGATGAGACGGACCATGGATCTGAATGAATGCCTGCCGGCAGACAGCAGGTGACAGGGGAAAGGAGAAAGACATGAGTGAGCAGAGAAAAAAGGCAGCGCGGACAGCAGTCTGTTCAGCAGCCATAACGGCAGTGGGGGCTGTAGCAACAGTGGCAGCAGTGAAAAAATGGGGACTTCTTAAGATCGCTTCCGGTGTGGCACTTCCCTTTGTGGTAAAAGACGCACTGCAGGCATTTGAACAGAGCAAACAGAAAACCTACCGCTACATGCAGGAGCATAAGGCGGGCAGACATTATATCAAGCTTGACTGACAGGAAACAGAATTAGGATAGCGGAGACAGAACCGAATATGAAACAGAAAAACAGGAGGCAGGTGTTTTTGGAAGGCGTTCGGGACGGAATGCCCATCTGCTTTGGATATTTTGCGGTATCTTTTTCCCTGGGGATTGCGGCCCGGAATGCGGGCCTTAGTCCGTTCCAGGGCTTTTTGATGTCTATATTAAATAATGCATCGGCAGGACAGTATGCGCTGATCACCACCATTGCGGCGGATGCGACCTATGCAGAAGCCATCATCATCACGCTGGTGGCCAATGCCAGATATCTTCTGATGAGCACGGCCATGAGCCAGCGCTTTCGGCCGGATGAAAAACTCGGCCACAGGCTTCTTGTATCATATGATATCACCGACGAACTATTCGGGATCGCCATAGCCAGACCGGGATATATCGATCCTTTTTATTCCTACGGCGCCTTTTCGGTGGCACTTCCCGGGTGGGCCTTTGGAACGGCCTTCGGTATTGTAATGGGCAATCTGCTGCCGGCAATGATCGTGCGTTCCTTATCCGTGGCATTATATGGCATGTTTCTTGCCATTATCATTCCTCCTGCCAAAAAGAATAAGGTGGTGGGAGCGCTGGTGCTCATCAGCTTTGCCTGCTCCTATGGGGCGGGGCTTATGCCGTATTTAAAGGATCTTTCCGAGGGCAGTCGGACCATACTTCTGACGGTGATCATTGCATCCGCCGCAGCGCTTCTGTTCCCTCATGAAGAAGAGGAAGGTGCAGAGTCTGCCAAATGGGAGGTGGAAGCATGAGCCACAATATTTATATTTATATCCTTTTGGCAGCCCTTGTCAGCTACCTGCTTCGCATGGTACCGGTGACATTGTTTAAAAAGCCTATTCGCAACAGGTTTGTCCGCTCTTTCCTATATTATGTGCCTTACGTTACTTTGTCGGTGATGACATTTCCGGCGATTTTGCATGCTACAGGTTCTGCGGCAGCCGGGGCGCTGGCCCTGGCAGTAGGCGCAGTGCTCAGCTTTGCCACGGGATCTCTTCCGCTGGTGGCATCAGCCTGCTGTGTGGTGGCGCTTCTTGCACAGCTGATCCTCTGAGCCTTTGACTTGAAAAAGTCGGCTGAGAGGTGTATCCTCATTGATAATGGGGTCAAATTTTTTTCGAAAAAAAGGAGAAGGGTATGGATTACGAAGCAGGAACGGCGGTAACGCCGGAAACAGGAAAAGACAGTTCTGAAAAGGAGCTTTTGCAGGAGCTGATCCGTCTGCAGAAAAAAACGGCAGACCGTCAGCTGGTGGCATCCATTGCCTGTGTGGTCATCGCAGTGGCACTGGGAATCGCCGTTTTGGTGGTAGTACCGAAGGTGCTTCGCACGGCAGAGGAAGTATCTGCCATGGTGCAGGAAACGGAAAAACTGGTGGCCCAGGCGAAGACCTCCCTTGCGGGGATCGACGATATGATCACCAATGTCAATAAAGTAGTGGTGGATAACACCCAGGCTCTGACAGATGCGGTGGGCAACATTCAGAATATCGATACAGACGGTCTGAATACGGCCATCAAAAATCTGAGTGATGCGGCAGAGCCTCTGGCTAAGCTTAACAATCAGGTCAGCACCTGGTTCGGACGATAGAAAGAAATAAAAAAGAGAAAGAAGAGGGATTGTAACATTGGAACAGAAAGGGAGCAGAAACTCGTTTAACGGATCGATCGGATTCGTACTGGCAGCGGCAGGAAGCGCCGTGGGCCTGGGAAATATCTGGCGATTCCCTTATCTTGCCGCAAAGGACGGCGGAGGACTGTTTCTGGTAGTATATCTGGTACTGGCACTGACCTTCGGGTTTACCCTGCTGACCACCGAGATCGCCGTGGGAAGAAAGACAAAGCAAAGTCCGCTGACGGCATACTCCAACATTAAAAAAGGCTGGGGATGGCTGGGCGGTTTTGCCTGCATCGTTCCCATGATGATCATGCCGTACTATTGCGTGATCGGTGGCTGGGTGCTGAAATACTTTCTGGTATTTTTGACCGGACACGGTCAGGAGGCAACGGCTGACGATTACTTTACAGGCTTTATCACCAATCAGACGGATTCTTCCGTGATGATGTTCATTTTCCTGGTGATCGTGGCCTTCGTGATCTATAAGGGCGTGAATGCCGGAATCGAAAACATTTCCAAGATCATGATGCCGATCCTGCTGATCCTGGTCATCGGAATCGCGGTCTTTTCTTTGAAATTATCCTTTACTGCCGATGACGGAACCGTCCGCACCGGTATGGAAGGTTTCAAGATCCTTGTGATCCCGGATTTTACCGATATCACCGTAAAGGGCTTTTTTACCGTAGTAATGGACGCCATGGGACAGCTGTTCTATTCCCTCAGCGTGGCCATGGGTATCATGGTAGCGTACGGATCCTATGTAAAAGATGATGCATCCCTGGCAGGTGCCATTAACCAGATCGAGATCTTTGATACGGCTGTAGCATTTCTGGCCGGTGTTATGATCATCCCTGCGGTATATGTGTTCATGGGAAGAGACGGTATGTCTGCCGGCCCCGGCCTGATGTTCGTATCCCTTCCGAAGATTTTTGTGCAGATGGGAAAACTGGGGAACATCATCGGCTGCATCTTTTTCCTGATGGTACTGTTTGCGGCTATTACCAGTGCAGTATCCATTCTGGAGGCTGTGGTATCCTCTTTCATCGACAAGTTCCATATGAGCAGACATAATGCTACTTTACTGGAAAGTGTGATCGCTCTGGTGCTGGCAGTGATCGTGTGCCTGGGCTATAACAAGTTTTACTTTGAGCTGACCCTGCCTAACGGGGCAGTGGCGCAGATTCTGGACATCATGGATTATGTCAGCAACAACGTGCTGATGCCCATCGTTGCCATCGGAACCTGCATCCTCATCGGATGGGTTGTGGGACCGAAGGTGGTACTGGATGAGGTGGAAAAAACGGGACGCAAGCTGATCAGAAGACATCTGTATATCATAATGATCAAGTTTGTGGCCCCCATCCTTCTGGCAGTACTGTTCCTGAAATCTGTAGGAATACTTACCTTTATCTGATAAAAATGATTGCACCGGCCTGGTCATATGGGCAACAGGGCCAAAGGCGGTGGGAAAGGAAAAAATATGGCAAGTGAGATCAGAGACATAAATCTTGCGGAAAGCGGCGAGAGAAAGATTGAATGGGTAAAACGCAACTGTGACCTGTTGCGTACCCTGGAAGGAGAATTCGAAAAAGAAAAGCCCTTTGCAGGGAAAAAGATCGCTCTTTCCGTGCATCTGGAGGCAAAGACAGCATATCTTTGCAAGGTTCTTGCAGCCGGCGGCGCCCGGATGTATATCACAGGATCCAATCCGCTTTCTACCCAGGATGATGTTGCCGCAGCACTTGTGGCAGCGGGACTGGAAGTCCATGCCTGGTACGATGCCACGGAGGAAGAATATAATCACCATATCAGAGAAGTACTGAAGATCGGTCCCAACATCATCATTGATGACGGAGGCGATCTGGTTAATATGATGCATTCCGAATATCGGGATCTGATCCCCGGTGTCATCGGCGGCTGTGAGGAAACCACAACCGGTATCATCCGCCTGGAGAACATGAACCGGGCAGGAGAGCTGGCCTTCCCCATGGTGCGGGTCAACAATGCACAGTGCAAGCACTTTTTCGATAACAGATACGGAACCGGACAGTCGGTTTGGGACGGCATTAACCGGACCACCAACCTGATCGTGGCAGGCAAGACCGTAGTGGTTGCAGGCTATGGCTGGTGCGGCAAGGGAACCGCCATGCGGGCAAAGGGTCTGGGAGCAAAAGTGATCGTTACCGAGATCGACCCGGTTAAGGCCATTGAAGCCGTTATGGACGGATTTGATGTAATGCCTATGAAAGAAGCAGCGAAATACGGCGATTTCTTTGTAACCGTAACAGGCTGTGATAAAGTCATCGATGAGGAAGACTTCATGGAAATGAAGGACGGAGCCATCCTCTGCAATGCGGGACATTTTGACTGTGAGATCGATATGGCAAGACTTCGCCAGATCGCGGTATCCTCCAAGCTGATGCGGAATAACATCATGGGATACGAACTGTCAAACGGCCATACCCTGTGTGTTCTCGGCGAAGGCAGACTGGTGAACCTGGCCTGCGGCGACGGACATCCCGCTGAGATCATGGATATGAGCTTTGCCATCCAGGCCCTTTCCGCCAAATATCTGGTGCAGCACGGCGCAGAGCTTACGGAAAAACTCATTGACGTACCGGAAGAAGTAGACCGGGGCGTGGCAGAGCGGAAACTGGCTTTCCTGGGAAAGAAGATCGATGTACTGACACCGGAACAGAAGATCTATCTTTACGGAACGGCAGATTGAGATTTTATAGCAAGATAGTGAAACAAAGAGTTAGGAGATTACCATGAACCCAATGGATATCATGCAGCTTGGCGGCAGACTGAATACCTTTAACCAGCAGCACCCCAGATTCGGAGCCTTCCTCAGGGAAGCGGGACCGGATGCCATGCGGGTAGGCAGCGTACTGGAAATGAAGGTAACAAGCCCCGAGGGACAGGAATATATTACCAATATCAAGCTGACAGAGGAGGACATTGAAACCCTCAACATCATTCGAAATATGCGGGGCAGCGTATGATCCGGCCGGGCACAAAAAAGCCGGAGCTTCTGGTTCCCGCCGGAAGTCTGGAAGTGCTGAAAACAGCGGTGATCTTCGGGGCGGATGCGGTTTATATCGGCGGACAGGCCTTCAGCCTCCGGGCAAAGGCCAGGAATTTTTCCAAAGAAGATATGGCAGAGGGAATTGATTTTGCTCATAAACACGGGGCAAAAGTCTATGTCACCGCCAATATCCTGGCCCACAACTATGACTTGGAAGCCGCAGCAGACTATTTCAGGGAGCTGGCAGAGCTTGCTCCGGACGGAATGATCGTAGCGGATCCCGGTATGATCCTTCTGGCAAGAGAAAACTGCCCGAACATACCCGTGCATCTGAGTACCCAGGCCAACAATACCAATTACATGACCTACCGGTTCTGGTATGAACAGGGACTGCGCCGGGTAGTTACGGGAAGGGAGCTGTCCCTTGCGGAGATCGCACAGATCAGGCAGCATATTCCGGAGGATATGGAGATTGAAAGCTTCATTCACGGCGCCATGTGCATTTCCTACTCGGGCAGATGTCTTTTGAGCAACTACTTTACGGGAAGAGATGCAAACCGGGGAGCATGCACGCACCCCTGCAGGTGGAAATATGCGGTGATGGAAGAATCACGGTCGGGAGAGTATCTGCCGGTATATGAGAATGAAAGAGGGACCTTCATTTTTAACTCCAAGGATCTGTGCATGATCGAGCATATCCCGGAGATGATAAAGGCCGGTATCGACAGCTTTAAGATCGAAGGCAGAATGAAGACGGCGTTGTATGTGGCCACAGTGGCAAGGACTTATCGGAAAGCCATAGATGCGGCCTGCTCTTCAGAAGAGGAGTACAGAGAGCACATTCCCTGGTACAGGCAGCAGATCTCCAAGTGCACTTACAGACAGTTTACAACGGGATTCTATTTCGGAAAGCCCGATGAAAATACCCAGATCTACGATAACAATACCTACGAACAGGATGCGGTTTACCTGGGATACGTGGAGGAAGTATCCGAAGCGGAGGAAGGGATCCGTTCGGAGCATCCACAGGCATGCAGCATTTCGCTGACCCAGAAGAACAAATTCTGCGTGGGAGATGTGATCGAGATCATGAAGCCGGATGGCAGCGATGTCAGGACAACCGTTTTATCCATTGCGGACGAAAACGGACAGAAACAGGAGTCGGCACCCCATCCGCAGCAGAAACTGAAAGTAACCCTGGACCGAAAGGCAGAACCTTATGATCTGCTTCGTATGGAGCCGGCGGAAAATACAAAAGAAAAAACGGAGAATCAGGAATGAACGAAGGAATGCATGTAGAGGAGATTTTTGCTAAAAACGTATTTACCCTGGGAAAAATGAAACAGACCCTTCCCAAGGAAGTATACAAAGAAGTTAAAAACGTGATCGACAGAGGCGGCGAGCTGTCCATGACCGCAGCCAACGTCATTGCCAAGGTGATCAAAGACTGGGCCATTGAAAACGGGGCAACCCATTACACTCACTGGTTCCAGCCGCTGACCGGCATTACGGCGGAAAAACATGATGCCTTTGTAACCCATCCGGATGAAATGGGAAATATGATCACCGAGTTTTCCGGAAAAGAGCTGATCAAAGGTGAGCCGGATGCTTCATCCTTCCCCTCCGGCGGCCTTCGTGCAACCTTTGAGGCAAGAGGTTATACCGTATGGGATATCACATCCCCTGTATTTTTGAAGGAAGCCTCCACCGGAAAAGTCCTTTGCATTCCCACTGCATTTTGTTCTTATACGGGAGAAGCGCTGGATAAAAAGACACCGCTTCTTCGTTCCATGGAAGCAGTATCCAAGCAGTCAGTCAGACTGTTAAAGCTGTTTGGCAATACTTCCGTTAAAAAGGTAACCCCCTCCGTGGGAGCGGAGCAGGAGTATTTCCTGGTAGACGAAACCCTTTATAAACAAAGACCGGATCTGATGTTTTCCGGAAGGACCCTCTTCGGCGCTCCGGCGCCCAAGGGACAGGAGATGGATGACCATTACTTCGGCGTCATTCGTGAGCGCGTCGGCGCGTTTATGAAGGACCTGAACGAAGAACTGTGGAAATTGGGTGTTACAGCCAAGACGCAGCACAACGAAGTGGCACCGGCTCAGCATGAGCTGGCGCCCATCTATGAGACTGCCAATATCGCAGTGGATCATAACCAGATCGTAATGGAGACCATGAAACGGGTGGCCATCCACCACGGCATGCGCTGCCTTTTACATGAAAAACCCTACGCGGGAGTAAACGGCTCCGGTAAACATGATAACTGGTCCCTGACTACGGACAAGGGAAAGAATCTGCTGGATCCCGGACTTACCCCCAACGAGAATGTACAGTTTTTACTGGTGCTGGCCTGCATCTTAAAGGCAGTGGACAGCTATGCACCCCTTCTGCGCCAGTCGGCAGCGGATGTGGGCAATGATCACAGACTGGGAGCCGATGAGGCACCGCCGGCCATCATCTCCGTATTCCTCGGCGAGCAGCTGGAGGATGTGGTAAAGCAGCTGGTGGAAACCGGAGCGGCAACATCCTTAAAAGAAGGCGGCAAACTGGAAACAGGCGTGTCCACTCTGCCGGATACGGAAAAAGATGCCACGGATCGAAACAGGACCTCTCCCTTTGCCTTTACCGGAAATAAATTTGAGTTCCGTATGGTGGGAAGCTCGGATTCCATCGCAGACCCTAACACAGTGCTGAATGCCATTGTAGCGGAAGCTTTCTGTGAGGCAGCGGACAGACTGGAAGGCGTGGAAGACTTTGAGCTGGCAGTCCATGATCTGATCAAAGAATACATGACAAAGCATCAGCGGATCATTTTCAACGGAAACGGCTATTCCGATGAATGGGTAAAAGAAGCTGAAAGAAGAGGACTTCCCAACATCAAATCCACCATTGAAGCAGCAGCGGTATTGACGGATGATGCAACGGTAGCCCTGTTTGAAAAATTCGGAATTTTTACCCGGGTGGAACTGGCATCCCGTGAGGAGATCATTTACGAGACCTACGCAAAAACCATTAACATCGAGGCATTGACCATGATCGATATGGCTGGCAAACAGATCATACCTGCAGTTGTCAGATATGCAAAGACCCTGGCCGATACCGTAAATGCCATGAAAGAAGCCGGATTTGAAGCAGAAACGGAAAAGGCACTTTTGTCTGAGACATCGAAGCGTCTTACCAGAATGAAAGAAGCCCTGGATGAACTGATCCGGGTAGAAAAGGAAGCGCGGAAGATCACTGATGAGAAGGAAAAAGCCTTTTACTACAAGGACAGCGTTAAACCGGTTATGGATGACCTCAGACTGCCCGCCGATGAGCTTGAGATGATGGTTGACAAAGAGCTCTGGCCGCTTCCCACTTATGGAGAGCTGATGTTTGAGGTGTGATCTGCCTGTGGCAGAATATCATACAATGAAAAGCAGGAAGTGAGACTGATCCCGCCTGAAATGCCGCTGCAAAAGCCGGCGAAAAAGAAAAGCAGGATTTTCAAGGTAACTGCAACACTGCAATGAATCCGTAAAATACGGGCATTTCTGAGGATACAAACCACGGAAATGCCCTCTTTTTATGCCATTATAAGGCTTGAAAAGAACTGATTTTTCAGAAAAATGAGTCACCAAACAGACTCTGATTGTCCTTTTTCAGAGTAAACGCAAAAAAATTATTGTTGCGGTAAGTTTGACTATTTTTTAAGAAGTGATGGTTTGAGGATAACCTGATCCGGTGCTATCAACTCCAATCCCAGATAAATGAAGAAATCCTCCGGGATACATTCCATAGCCTGCTGATAGGGTGATTTGCCGAACAAAGACTTGCGGCAGTAGCTGTTTACATGATTTGTGGCCAGAAGCAGTTCTTCCTGGTTAAAACCGTCTATCGAGTTTCCTTTAGGGATGATGCATCGAAGCAGCTTGTGGTTATTTTCACAGGATCCTTTCTCATCAGAGCGATTCGGATCGCAGTAGAAAATCTGAGTCCGCTTCCCGTTCTTTATAGAGCATTCCATACCATCATAATCCCAGAACTCGTGACCGTTATCCGTCAGAATTACTTCAAAAAGGGACGAAAACATCTTGCTGCCTATCGCGTCCTCGATTAGATCCAACACCTCTACGACACATTTCGCTGTATGCTCCGGGAGAATATAATAGAGCTGCATGTGGAGGGATACGAAGTGGAGCGACAGAATCGCCTTGGTATCAGTCTTTATGCCCTCTACGCAGTCCATTTCCACTACGCTGACATCATTGGCTGCGATATAGGCAAGGTAGTCTTCATAAAGCCTGCCCGCCTTGGAAGGTGGCAGCTCTGTGACTTTGTGTTTCCTGCGTGGTTTCCGGCGAACCGCTTCACGAAGGTCGATAGCTCTTACATCCAGTTCACAGTTGTTGATCATGCGGCGCAGAGTGGACTCGCTGATAGGAAGCGCGTCTCCCAGGGTCTGCTTGATGTGGTACGGTGAAAGTCCCTGCTTAATGAGGGGAGTAACCAATTCGTTGATTTTTTGGATTTCCTCATAGGTAAGGTCAAAGCCGCTACGAAGCCCCTGTAACTGCTCGTGATACTGTTTCTGTGCGGTATCAGCTTTGTATATCTTTTTCTCAAAGCTGCATCTGCTGATCTTTTTGCATCCATTACATAAGCCCTTTTCGATCAAGGTGTCGCAATGGGCCTGGATATAATCATCGCAGTATTTTTTGCATTTGTTACAGGATTTGCACTTCATGGTGCAGGCAGAACCGCCGCATACATTCTTACGATGACAGCTGTTTCTGTTGAGGCAGTCATTCATGTTGGATTTAATGGTCACGGCGTGATTCCGGATCTCTCTGCTGATAGTGGAAGGCGAACAGTCGATTTCCTCGGCGATCGCCCTCAGTGAGTAACCATCTCCGAGCCTCGTTTCAATCTTGCATCGCTTTCCATAAGTAAGGTGTTTTCCTTTTTTAGCGTTAGTTTCCTGCTCTATCAGATTTTTGTTTTTATTCATAAAGCCTCCTTTCAAAGCAAACAAAAAGCACCCTATTCTCCACAGATGGGTGCATTTAAGAAACCTTCAACTTTTGCTTGCTTTTCAGAGAGGTTTGTACTACACTGTTATCAACAGCAAAAGAGAAGGTGCTATGCACCTTGCGGCGGCACCAACCCAGAGGATGGCCGAATCAGAGTGGGTTGGTGCTATTTTTTGCCTTATTATAGCCAACATAGAGGATATGTGCTACGATCAGTAAAGAATTTTGTTATCATTGACGAAAAACTCTACTCACAGTAGAGAAATTTGGAGGGCTTGCGTATGGAGGTGAAAAGGCTTGAGGGCAAGGA
>JAIKWF010000065.1 GCA_024685005.1 Lachnospiraceae bacterium | reverse complement strand
GAAGCCGTCAATATCCGGGATTTTGCAAATAATAAGCATCACAGCGTGGATGATTACCCTTACGGCGGAGGAGCAGGCATGCTGATGCAGGCCCAGCCCGTGTACGACTGTGTGCAGGATGTGGTAAGACGCATTGCAGACAGAAAGGGCGAAAGCAGTAAAGAGATGCCAAGGCCCAGAGTGATCTATGTTACGCCCCAGGGCAAGGTGTTTGACCAGAATATGGCAGCGGAGTTTTCGAAGGAAGAAGATCTGATCTTCCTTTGCGGACACTATGAAGGGATCGATGAGCGGGTTCTGGAAGAAGTGGTTACGGATGAAGTATCCATCGGAGACTATGTGCTGACCGGAGGAGAGCTTCCTGCCCTTGTGATGATCGATGCCATATCCCGTCTGATCCCGGGAGTTCTGGGAAGTGATGAGAGCGCCGGAACGGATTCTTTCCAAAACGGGTTATTGGAGTATCCCCAATATTCAAGACCTGCCGTCTGGCGGGATAAAAAAGTACCGGACATTCTTTTATCCGGGGACCATGCAAAAGTAGATGCGTGGCGGCTGGAACAATCTTTGCAGCGAACAAAGGAAAGAAGACCCGATCTGTATGAAGCCTGGATCGCGGCCAATCCGCCGGTGGAAAAAAAGAAGAGAAGAAAATGAGTGAGGGTATAGCGCTATGATCAAAGCGGAGAATTTAACCAAACAGTTTGAACGGACCGTACTTTCGGAAGAGAATCCGGCAAAGAAGAAAAAGAAGAGTAAAAAAGAAACCTTCTATGCCGTGGATCATGTATCTTTTGAAGTAAAAGACGGAGAGATCGTAGGCCTTCTGGGCCCTAACGGTGCCGGAAAGACAACCCTCCTTCGTATGCTGGGATCTCTGATGGGACCCACAGAAGGACAGGTGACCATTACCGATAAAGAGGGGAATGTGATCACGGATCCCGTGGAGCAAAAACGCAATATCGGGTATCTGTCGGGAAACACGAAGCTGTATCACAGACTCAGCGTGCGGGAAATGCTTTCTACCCTGGCTGAGATCTACGGGATTGAGAAAGCAGAGACGGAAAAACGGATCCGGGAGATTTCCGAAGTTTTGGATATGGATGCTTTTTTGGATAACCGGATCGAGCGGCTTTCCACAGGACAGACCCAGCGGGCTTCCATCGCCAGAACCCTGATCCACCAGCCCGAAATCTATATCTTTGACGAGCCCACTCTGGGCCTTGATATCTTAAGTGCAGATGCCATCGTATCTTTTATGAAGACCCGAAAAGAAGCGGGCAAAACCGTATTGTATTCCACCCACTATCTGGAAGAAGCACAGTTTCTTTGTGACCGAATCCTGATGATCGAAAAAGGACGCATTGTCTGTGAGGGCAGCCCCGCCGAAATCATGGAGCGGACGAAAACAGAGAATCTGCGGGAAGCTTTCCATGTGATCATGAAACACGAGGACCGGAAAGAGGAAGCAGAGGCTAACAAAAGCGGGGAGGAAAGCGAAGAATGAGAACGGCAACAGTGAAAGCACTTTATAAAAGAGAACTGCTGGATATTTTCAGAGACAAAAAAACAGTGGTCATGATGGTGGCACTGCCGATCCTGCTGTATCCTGCCCTGATCATAGCCATGGTACTGATCATCAATGCGGTGACCGCATCCCAGGCGGAAAAAGAATATACGGTCTATATGGACCTGGATCAGGAAGCAGACACTGCCATTCGGGGCTTTGCAGCGCTGGATGAAAAAGATGAGGATGCACTGGACTATAAGCTGCAGTTTCTATCCATGGACCAGGTGACGGAAAAGCTTGCGGAAAATGATACGGAAAATGAGCAGGCAAAAGACGGAGAAGAAGAGGCGGATCCTTTGAAGCGGGCTCTTACCGATAAGGTCCTGAATGCCTATGTGACCGGGAATAAAGAGAACGGATATGAGATTCACTATCTTTCAGCAAAAACGGACAGTAATATAGCGAAAAATGCACTGAAACAGGCTTTTGATCTGTACGAAGAAGATCTGAGAGAAGAAACGGTAAAGGCAGCGGGACTGGAGGTAAAGGCCATCCTGGAGCCTATCGATGTGTCACTGCAGGATATTTCCTCCAAAGAAGAGTCTGTGGGTAGTCAGATCGGATCCCTCCTTCCCTTCTTTATCATCACAAGCGTGCTGATGGGAGCATTGTATCCCTCCATCGATGTGACGGCGGGAGAAAAGGAGAGAGGAACCTTAGAGACACTTTTGACCCTACCCATCACCAATCTGGAAATGCTGCTTTCCAAGTTCTTTGCGGTGGCTACCATTTCCTGCATTTCCGCATTTTTGAACATATTCTCCATGGGAGGCGCCATGCTCTTTTTGGTATCGGGAGCGATAGCGTCCGCGGAAGATCTGAATGTATCGCTGGATTATAAAGTATTTTTGCCGGGGATCGGATTTACCCTGATCGTCATGCTGTTCTTTGCCATGCTGGTAACGGCAGTGTGCATGTGCACCTGCATTTTTGCCAAGAGTTTTAAAGAAGCAAACAACTATGCCACACCGGTTATGCTGGTGTTCATGTTCGGAGGCTATGCAACCCTTTTGCCCAATCTGGAGCTTACCGCAAAAAGTGCGGTGCTGCCTATTGTAAACGTGGCATTGATGATCAAAAGCCTGTTTGGCTTCTCGGCGGACTACGGTCTCTTTGCCATGGTACTTGCCAGCAATATGGCCTACAGCCTTTTGGCGATCCTTGTGCTGAGCCGCCTGTACAACTCGGAAGCCGTTCTGTTCTCGGAAGGCTTTACATCCGTTCGCCTGTTTGCAAAACGCAGCGAAATGAAAAAGGGCCAGATGCCCGGCGGCGGTGACGTTGTGATCGTTATGACAAGCACCATTTTGCTGATGCTGTATCTGGGAACCTTTGCCGTGGCAAAGCTGGGATTTTACGGCGTTGCGGTGCAGCAGGCCATGATCCTGCTTGTGCCTGTTCTGTACGCCTGGTATATCAAGGCGGACGCCAAAAAGCTGTTTTCTCTTCGTATGCCACATCCCTTGAGCTGGATCGGAGCACTTTTAATGGTGGTGGGGGCTTTTGTACTGGCTATGTTCTTGGGAGCGATCCTTGCGCCGCTGTTTCCGGAAAGCGCCCAGAACGTAAACGACCTGTCGGAGTTTTTAAGCACGGCAGGGAAAATACCCACGGTACTTGTGATCGCACTGATGCCGGCGGCAGGCGAGGAGCTTTTGTTCAGAGGATTCTTTATGGGAACGCTTCGGGAAAAGGCAAAGCCGGTAACAGTGATCGCGCTGACAGCCATCTTTTTTGCCGCCTATCATATGAGCCTTTTGCGGTTCTTTACCGTTGGAGTGATCGGGCTGTCCTTTACCGTAGCTGCGTATAAGAGCAGGAGTATTTTCCTTTCCATGCTCATGCATTTTTGCAACAACTTAACGGCAGTCATTACCAGCTGGTATCCGGACAAAACGGAAAAGCTTTTGGATCTGGATCCCAAGGTACTGGAAAGCCCGCTGACACTGTTTGCACTTCTTTCAGCGGCTCTTGGAGCAGTAGTTGTCGGGTATCTGCTGGTGCGCCCGGCGGAAGAGAAGCAGGCGGCGGAGCCGGTTGCATAGGCTAACTTTTTGAATGTTTTGTTTTAAAACATAAAAAATAAAAGGAGGTAGCATTAAAAATGCGAAAAGCAAAACATGTAATGATCCGAATTTTGC
This sequence comes from Lachnospiraceae bacterium, assembly GCA_024685005.1. Taxonomy (GTDB): domain Bacteria; phylum Bacillota; class Clostridia; order Lachnospirales; family Lachnospiraceae; genus RGIG7926. Next base: position 8,299 of record JAIKWF010000065.1, on the reverse strand, counting down.
TGGGTCTGGCAATCATTTGCGGACTTTTGCCGGTAACCGGGCTCAGCGCAAAAGCAGAGGGGGATAAGGTTACGATCACCATTGCGGAAGGCGGAAATCTGGAAAACGCAAACACATCCAGAAATCTGGCAGTGGGTCCGGATGGAAGTATTCATATCGTATATAAAGACACTGAGAGGAAGGTTCAATATGTAAAAAGCAATAAAACAGGAGCTGCGTTTTCAGCACCTGTTGTGGTGGCAGAAGCGGGAACGGAGTGTGAGGTGGCCGTATCTTCCACAGGCAGAGTGTTTGTAGCGTATCATGCAGCAGGAAAACCTTATATTGCCTACAGTGATAACGGAGTAGATTTTACGGCAGTGAAGCTTTCTGAAAACAATGCAAATTCTATCCATATGGCAACGGACGGAAAGCATGTCTATGCGATCAGCATGGCAGGAAGTACGTTTTACTATAGTTCGGATGGAGGCGAAACCTATAAAACACACACCGGATGGGCCGGAAAGGTTTATTCTGATGTTATGGTAGATCCCACAACCCATCTGGTATTGGTTTTAAAGGATGACCCTGCAATAACTTACCGGGTAAGTACGGATTTTGGAGAGAACTTTTCTGAGGAGAAACCTGTAACATATAATGGAACGCAGATATCAGTGCAGCATTCTACGGCAACCATGGGAAATGGATATGCCTATATTGCAGGAAGCTTTGCAGTAGTATATAAGGTGGATTATTCCAACGGTACGGCTGTAGCAAAAACTGTGGAAAAATCTTCTGCAAGTCAGGGAAGATCCATCAGTGCCGATGCCAGAGGAAATGTGGTAGTCGGTTACGTAAATGCAGACGGAGAAGTATGCTATCAGGTCAGCACGGACGGTGGTGAGACCTTCCAGAAGCCTGTTGTGGCAGGAAAGGCTAACGCAGCAAATGCGGCCATCAACACAAAAACCGGAGATGTTCTGTTTTTGTATAACTCCGGAAACGGAATTGTCATGCAAAAGGAAGAGGGTGTCGTAGAAGCAGAGAATCTGGTCTATAACGGACAGCCCCAGGAGCTTGTTTCAAAGTCAGATGGTGCGACCTATGTGACTTCCAAGTCTGATCAGGCGTATCCCACCGAGGGATGGAGCAGTGAAGTACCCACCGGAACCAATGCCGGCACCTACTATGTATGGTATAAGATCGGAGAGAAGGAGCCCAAGTGCGTTACCGTTATCATCGAAAAGGCAGAGCAGGAAAAGCCCGCAGCACCCCAGCTGAAAGAGGCTTCATTCGATTCCATCACCCTTGCTTTTCAGGAGGGCTTTGAATACAAGTGTGGCGACGGACAGTGGCAGAGCGAAAATGTTTTCAAAAATCTGAAAGAGGAAACAGAGTATACATTCTTCCAGAGAGCAGCGGAAAAAGCAAACTACAACGTGTCCGAGGAAAGCGAGGGCGCATCCTTTAAAACAAAAGAAAAGCCCATTACATGGACCTATACAGTAAGCGGTAATTCCCTCATCGCCATCGGTGAGGGCGGCAAACTGAACGGAAAAGACAAAGTTGTGACCATCACATCCAGTGTACCGTCACTTAGTGCTACAGAGGGACAGAAGCTTTCCGACGTTGCTTTCCCTACTGATCCCAATGGAACATGGGAGTGGATGAATCCTGCAACACCTGTGGGAGAAGCGGGAGTACATAAGTTCCCTGCCAGATTTATTCCGAAGGATAAAAACTTCCCTGCAGCTGAGAACATCGAGATCAGCGTTACAGTTACGGCAGCAGTTGCAGAAGATGTGTTGGAGCCTTCTCTTTATTTAAACAGAGGACTGAAGGTGACCCAGACCGGAAATAAGCTGAAAGTAAAATGGGGTAAGGTACCCGGAGCCGACGGCTATAAAGTATACGCCGGATATTGCGGCAAAAAGATGAAGCGGGTCAAAACCGTAAACGCCGACAAGAGCAAGGCTACCATCAAGAAACTCGGCAAAAAGAAGATCAGTCCGTCCAAAAACTACACCGTGGTAGTGAAGGCTTACAAAATTGAAAACGGAAAGAAAAAAGTATTTGCCAAGTCCATGAAGGCATTTGTGGCCGGCAAAAAGACCAAGTACACAAATGCAAAGAAGATCAAGCTGAAGAAAAAAGCATATACCATAAAGGTTGGCAAGACGAAAAAGATCAAAGCCAAAATCGTAAAGCAGAATAAGAAGAAAAAAGAACTGCCTAACAAATATGCAAAGAAGTTCAGATATGCTTCTTCCGACAAAACCGTAGCAACGGTTTCCAAGAAAGGCAAGATCAAGGCAAAGAAAGCCGGAACCTGCGACATCTATGTATATGCGAAAAACGGCGCATCAAAAAAGATCAAAGTAACGGTACAGTAAAGAAAAATGAAAAAAGAAGAAAAGACAAATGTAATGCGAGTACTGGAGGCAAAGAAGATCTCCTATGACAGCCATTCCTACGAGGCGGACCCCACACTAACGGGGGAACAGATCGCAGGGATTCTGGGCGAAGACGTCAGGAAGGTTTTCAAAACTCTGGTAACCCAGGCAAAAAGCGGTGCATACTACGTATTCGTGATCCCGGTGGCGGAAGAACTGGACCTGAAAAAAGCCGCCAAAGCAGCCGGAGAAAAAGCCATCAGCATGATCAAACAAAAGGATCTTTTGCCGCTGACAGGCTATGTACACGGAGGGTGTTCTCCTATCGGCATGAAGAAACCGTTTCCCACCTTCATCCACGAGACAGCGGCAGAAGCGGAAAAAGTGTTTGTCAGTGCCGGAAAAGTAGGATTTCAGATTGAGCTGTCCCCGGAGGACCTGCTGCGCGTTACCGGATGCAAAACCGCAGACCTGACGGTGTGAAAAACCGAAAAAAGCTGTTATAATATTTTAGGGAACTTTTTGCTGAAAATTAAATGCAAAAGTTCCCTAAAAATATATTGAAGAGGCGGATAATATGAAGCAATGCAGAATGAAAAAACATCATATGCTGGCAATGATAGCGGGTATCATACTCCTGTTTACCGGCGCATCTGACTGTATTAAGGCAGAAGAGCCCACCGGCCTGCACAATTCCATGTACTGCTGGTATACAAACGGAATTCCGGAGAAGGATCTGGAAAAAGCAATACAGATCTTTCAGTACCTGGATGTCAAAGATGCCTATGTTTCCTTTGGGAACCCCAAGGAGCAGACAGAAATGATCAAAGCCTTGGCAGAAAATGGAATATCCACCTACTATCTGACGGGAGATACCTTCTGGTATGAGGATCTTTCAATCCTTAAGCGGGAGATTGACAAGGTGGCCGATTATAACGCAGAGCATCCTGAGGCGCAGCTTGCCGGCATCGTATTTGATGTGGAACCCTATTCCCTTACAGCCTATAAATCCGATGTGATCACAGGATTTGCTACCTATGCGGATACGATGCAGGAAGCCTATGCATACGCAAAGGAAAAGCAGGTCGGATTTGTCAAAGTGATTCCCTATTGGTATGACAGCTACATGACAAATGAGGAGTATACCCCGGAAGAGAAAAAAAGCGCGCAGGAGTCTTTTGAAAAAGTGATCCGCTATGCGGATCGCATCAGCGTGATGAACTATCTCAGAAGAGATCTTTCAAAGCATATGCAAAACGAAGCGTCGCTTGCGAAAAAATACGGAATCGAGATCGAATCGGCGGCAGAGTTTACCAAGGCAGACGGCATCAGCGTCGAAGAAAATATAACCTATTTTGAAGAAGAACATCCAATAACCACAGTGAATAAGGACTGGAAGGTAGTCTATGAATCCCTGGCTTATGAGAAGCTGGGATTTTCCTATCATCATCTGAGCGTGCTGCTGGATCGGGATATTCTTTCGGAAGATTATATAACGCCTGACGGACGACAAAAAAAGAAACCCGGTAAGCAGGAGGAGCATAGTGGTGGCGGCAGCGTAAGTGAGAACAAAGCGGAAGAGAAGCCGAAGGAACATGAAGGAAACGCTACCGTTGCAGAGGGTGGTGAGAGCAGGCAAAATCCCACGCCGGCTGACGTAACCGAAGAAGACAAATACGGAAATACCTTCCGACAAGAACCCGGCACACCGGAAGTTGAGGGAAGCGTTTTGCAGGAAGGAAAGCTGATCTATAAGGTGAAGAAAAATGCAGCCGGCAAAGCTCGGGTTCATGTGATCGGCGTTCGAAATAAAAAAACAAAAACCGTATCGATCCCGGAAAAAGTAACGCTTAACGGGGTGACCTACAAAGTGACGGGAATTGCAGCAGGCGCTTTCCGGGGCCTTAAAAAAGCAGAAAAGATCACTGTGGGCAAACAGGTTTCCTATATAGCAGGAAATACATTTAAGGGCCTTAAGAAGCTGAAATACATACGGATCAAAACCGTGAAATTAAAAAGCAAAACCGTAAAGAAAAATGCCTTTCGGGGGATCCGAAACAAAGTGAAGATCAAAGTGCCGAAGGAAAAAAAGACAGCCTATCGAAAGCTGTTTGTAAAACGGGGCCTGAAAAAAACAGTGACCGTAAAGTAGACCTGAAAAAAGGAAGATGCGAATTTGGAAAAAGAGCGATTTATACTCATAAGTATTGTGACAGGTGATGAAGAAAAGACCATGGCAAGTTTGGATGAGCTTGCCGGCCTTTTGGATACCGCAGGCGGAGAAGAGTGCGGACGAATGATCCAAAGGCTGCCCCATCCGGATGTTCGAACCTACCTGGGGAGCGGAAAAGTGGAGGAGCTTGCACTGGAGGCGGCCATAACAGGGGCGGACGGGATAGTTTGCGATGACGAACTTTCACCTGCCCAGATGCAGGCGCTGTCCCATGAACTGGGACTGAAGGTCATTGACAGAACCGTTGTCATCCTGGACATTTTTGCGGCACATGCCACCACAAAAGAAGGAAAGATCCAGGTGGAACTGGCCCAGCTGAAGTACAGATTATCCCACCTTGCAGGATTGGGAAAAGCCCTTTCCAGACAAGGAGGCGGAATCGGCACCAGAGGCCCGGGAGAGACAAAGCTGGAAACGGACAGAAGAGCCATCAGGCGTCGCTGCGGACAGCTAAGTCACAGAATAAAAGAAATGGAAGCGGTAAGGCAGACAGGAAGAAAGAAACGGCTTCGAAACGCCGCGCCTGTGGCAGCCATCGTGGGATACACCAATGCGGGGAAATCTACACTTCTGAACGCACTGACAGGAGCAGGCGTATTGGCGGAAGATAAACTCTTTGCCACCCTGGATCCTACCACCAGAGCCTTGAGCCTGCCGGAGGGCATGCAGGTGCTTTTGACAGATACCGTAGGATTTATCCATAAACTGCCCCACCAGCTCATAGAGGCATTTCAGAGCACCCTTGAAGAGGCACAGTATGCGGATGTGATCCTCCATGTCATCGATGCATCTGACAAAGACTGGGAAATGCATAAAAAAGTGGTATACGAAACCCTGGCTTTGCTGGGGATCAGCGGTAAGCCGGTCATTACTGTTTTTAATAAAACCGACCTTGCAACAGATGAGATCCTAAGAGATCATAACGCAGACAAGACTGTAATGATCAGTGCAAAAACGGGAGAGGGACTGGATCGTTTGACCCTCGCGCTGTCAGAAGTGATCAAAGAAAAACAGGTACTTTTGAAGATGGTGATCCCCTACAGTAACACCGCATTTGCCAGTCGCGTGCGGCAAATGGGACAGGTGCTGAAGGAAGAATACACGGAAGACGGGATCTGCCTTGAAGCCTACGTTCCGCCTGCCCTTGCAGGAGAATATGAAGCAATGTTACCGACGCCGCCTGCGGCTGATTCATGACGGAAAAAAATAAGCATATTGTACTAAAAGAAAAATTTGACACAACGCCTCAGACAAGGTATATTCATTGAAGTAACTAACAATTAAACATGAGAGGAGATAAAGTATGAGTTACGATTATTCAGGAAATTTGGACGCGGCAGGAGCTGCAGCAATGGCCGGCTTTAGTACAGCCTACATCCTGCTCAGCCTTGTGGTGAGCGTGGTTGTGATCATTGGTATGTGGAAGGTCTTCACCAAGGCAGGAAAGCCGGGTTGGGCAAGTATCATCCCCATTTACAATGCCTACACATTGTTTGATATCGCAATGGGAAATGGCCTTTTGTTTTTGCTGATGCTGGTTCCCTGTGTGAACGTAGTAATGATGTTTGTTTGTCTGTGGAAGCTTGGTAAAGCATTCGGTAAAGATACAGGCTTCTGTATCGGACTGGTTCTGCTTTCCGGTATTTTCATGATCATCCTTGGATTCGACAGTTCCGAGTATGTAGGAAGCAACAGATTCTAAGAGCAGAAATGTAAAGTAGAACGTCTCGCCGATCAGGTGGGGCGTTTTTCATGTGGATCTAAGAAAAATAGAATGATATTCTAAAAAGCATTGACACTTTATGCCGCTGGGATTATTATAAAAATAGAACGATATTCTATTTTAAAGGAGGCGGCTATTATGGGAAGAAGAATCTACTATTTTACGGGAACCGGAAATAGCATGCGTGCAGCACGTGTAATAGCGGAGAGGATCGGAAATACGGAGATTGTCTCCATGAAAGCTGATCCGTCAGATTATTCCGCAAAGGATTGCGAGATTGTGGGCTTTGTATATCCGGTTTATCATTGGACCATGCCGGCTCCGGCAGAATCTTTTGTGGAGAAACTGGACATCAATCCGAAGGCTTACGTATTTGTCGTGGCAATGCCGAGCTTCGTGTGTGGAATAGCATGTGAAAAACTTGCAGAAATACTGGATAGGAAAGGTATCAAACTACAATATGGTAACATCGTTAACAGTGTTGCGAATTATGCGATCGTATATCCTCCGTTTCCTTCACCTTGGTTAATGGTTCCCAAAACCGAGAAGAAACTGAAGAAGATCGCAGAGGATATATTCTGCAGGAAGACAAGGCCCTATCCGCGCGCAAGCAAAATGATAAAAAGAAAAAGAGATCGTGTGATGACACCGTATCTTGAACTTCAAAAATATGCGGACAATCCTTTTACGATTAGTAAGGACTGCATTTCCTGCGGATTATGCAGCAGAGTATGTCCATGTCACAACATCGTTTTGGAAGGCGGCAAACCGTCATTTCAACATCATTGCGCAAACTGTATGGCGTGTGTGGTGTCTTGCCCAAAACGTGCTATAGGTTATGAAATCAGGGGAGAAGACAGGAAACTGCTGGATTCTTCGGATTACAAAACACCGCTCGTAGAGATCATGGGACTTCCCGCAAAGCGTAAATTGTACAGAAATCCTTATATAACAGTGAATGACCTTACAAAGGAAAGGGAATTATGGCCAAAAGAGGTGAAACACGAGAAGTAATATTGAAAGCAGCCACAAAGGTTTTCTTTGAAAATGGATTCGAGAAAACCTCAGTGAAGATGATCCTTAGCGAAGCAAATATCGTTACGGGAAGTTTTTATCATTTTTTCCCTTCAAAAGAAGCCTTGTTTGAAGCAGTGGTAGAAGAATTTCTTAAAGACTATGCCGTTAGGATAAAGATGATCCTTGAAGATAATGCATTTTCAATCAATCAAATTATGGATGGCTTTTTCGCTGAATTTGCCCATAGCACTGAAACATATTTCAATGTATTGCAGGCTGATAACCTTCATTGGACTGTTAAGTGCGCTTTGCATGATAGGACCATTGAGGCGATGATTGAACCTATGACACATGCGCTCAATCGATTATTGGAAGAAGGCGCCATTAAGAGTAAGCTGGACGCAGATGCCGAAATACTTGCGAGAATTCTGCTTAAAGGGTCTGAAGCTTTGATACACAGCCAGGAATATGGTAAGGGTGAAATGCAGAGAATGGAAATCCTTCGTTGCGCCTTAACTGACTTTTGGAAGCTGATCATTGACTTTTAAGGAAAGGAGTAACAAACTGAATTTTGTATAATATAAGTAGCAGAAATGCTACTATAGGTTAATGTTAAAATCCATAGTATTTTTGTATGATGATTTCGGAGGTGATAAATATGGTTTTTTCCGAAAAATTACAAATACTCAGAAAAAATAGAGGATTAACCCAGGAGGAGCTGGCTGAAAAACTTGGTGTTTCCAGACAGGCAGTGGCAAAATGGGAATCCTCTCTTGTTTACCCAGACATTTACAATCTTATCCAGATAAGTAGTCTGATGAATGTCAGTGTGGATTATCTGGTCAAAGATCAGGACTGCGGAGTTATCGTTTCCTCAGAAGCGAGAAATGATATTGATGAGCTGATAGAGTTCAGACTGAAGGCAAATGTAAATACTTATGCCGGATTTATGAA
>JAIKWF010000063.1 GCA_024685005.1 Lachnospiraceae bacterium | reverse complement strand
GAAGGATCTCTTCCAAGTCTTCTTTTGTATAAACGCCGTCCGGATACATGAGCTTCACAAGGCCGCCCACCATCTTCCGAACTGCGATCGTATCTCTCTGGTTCAGGTTCCTACCCAGACGGAAGTATTCGTCCAGGGCATCCCCGTACTGCTCTTTTCTCAGCTCACGGATAAACTCAGATAGATAATCCGTGATGAAACCATAGTCATTTGTAAAATGCTCCGGTCTGAATTTCGGAATCTCCCATCCGGGGATATAACAATGCATACGGTCGAGAAATGCCGTATCAGTTCCCATCTCAGGCGGGAACGGATCAAACAGGCTCGAAGTCTTCAAGAGCACATCCACGCTCTGATTGATATTACCAACAAATACCATTGACGCAGATGCAGCCTTCTCTTCCTTGCCTCTAGCAAAAGAGCCGGATGCCATATAGTCCTTCATGATCTGGATGCCATCTTTATCCTTGAAATTGATACCGGCAACCTCATCGAAAGCCACACAATCCCACATGCCAACGAGACCGACCGTCTTCCTTCCCATATTGTAGAAAAGGTTCGCTACAGTGGTCTGACCGCCGGACACAAGAATACTGTTCGGTGAAATCTCTTTATATAAATGAGACTTACCCGTAGATCTCGGCCCCAGCTCACACAGATTGAAGTTATTCTCTACCAGCGGAACCATACGGAGTAGAAGCAGCCACTTCTCACGCTCTGTCAGCGTATCAGGTTCCATACCGATGGAACGCATCAGCACATCCAGCCACTCATCCTTGGTAAACTGCTTGCGGCCTTCCTTCAGTTCCTCGATCTCCACGTGTGGCATCTGGATAGGAGTCAGTTTCCGGATCTGCACCGGCATTCCGTTTTTCTTTTCCTCTTCAACATATTCATAATCCAACTGGACAATACACCAGATACCGCCGCAAAGCAGTCTGTCATACTTCTCAGGATATTCATCTTCCAGAAGCACATTGTCCACGCCCAGATTTGAGAAGCTTGCGATATAAAGGTTACGCTTCATATCCAGCCTTGCCGTCACCATATCGATGACGGTATAACTGCCGTTCTTACGAAGCCGTGACAATACCTTCTGAGCCTCATCCGGACGCACGAAATTCTCTGCCAGGATCTTCTTTACATTCTGCACGCCCTGCTCGATGACCTCATCATCATCAGAGCTGCAATACTGTCCAAGCAAAAATTCCAGTACATATACAGGCACATTCGCGCCTTCCTTGATTTTCTTCGTCAGGTCTTTCCGGACGATCTTTCCGTCAAAACATTGGCGTAACTTATTCTTTATTTCTTCGCGCTTATCCTCAGCGCCTTCAGCCAATGGCTCCATAAAAACTCTCTCCTTCCGACTTAACTAAAGAAATCAAATTCATCCACCGCAAAAGCGATATCTATCTGGAACTCTTCACGGGATACCACAAGTCCATCGGCATCCGCAATCACAAGATAATAAATCTCTTTGTTATCATATTTCAGCGATTTCAGATTGAAGCTGCACCTGAAGGTACGTTCCTGTCCGTTGTCACTTGTCTTATCAGCAATGATCTTTGCGATATCACTGATCTGCTTTCCGCTGCTGTCCGTGAAGTACAGCTGATATGTAGCAGCCTCTCTATTGTCTCCCACAGGCTCCTTCTGATAGAAGTTCAATGAGAAGATCATGTTGCTGACCTTATGCGTAGCGGAAAGAAGGCTTACCTCTACAGGCTTTGTATCATACTTCTTCTGATTTCTCTGATATTCCTTACTCTGGTTCCTAAGGAAATGATAATCAATAACCGGCACCACCATTTCCTGAAGGCTGATACCGCCATGCACGAAGTTAAGACCGCCGCCAAGCTTCTTAATACGGACATTCTCTTTCGGTGCAAAAGCATCGTATTCCGATTTACCTTCAAGGAACTGTACCTTCTGAAGATAATCCGGATTGGAATCCTTCATCATGATAGCAAAACGCCTGCCGTATTCCACAACACGGTTGACGAAACCGGACTGATCTATCTTGTCATCCTCTGTCAGCGGACTGTATGTATAGAGGAATCCGTGATCCGCAGTGAACAGGATATGTGTTGCTCCGAAGTCATTGCAGATGATCTTGGTAAGATTCTTCAGTTCCTGAATAGCATCATCACAAGCCGGGAACACCATCGTATCTGCCGTATGGCTTGCTTCATCGATGGTATCGTGGTAGATGTAAACAACATCCATGCCCTTAACCATAGCACTGCGATCCGCTCTCTTCGCGCTTACCAGATCATTATATTTAATGGCAACGCTGTTTCCGTTTGCATTCTTCAGTACCTTGTCACGGTATGCGGCATCAGTAGATACGCCGTCAGCCATAACCTTCAGCACCTCACCGTGAAGTTCCACTTCCAGTTCCTTATG
>JAIKWF010000047.1 GCA_024685005.1 Lachnospiraceae bacterium | reverse complement strand
GGATAAAAGATCTGCGGCACTCACGACAAAGATATCTCTGGACACCATCTTTCCGTTTTCCGTTTTTCACAACGTGTATGCCTTGGCAGTAAATACAGGAACCTTTACCATCAAAACGAGTTTCAATCAGAAATGATTGCATATCATCAGAAATCGTTATATCATTTGAGATAGTGGTGTAAAACACGATACGATCACTGAACGGCAGGTGGTTGTATGAGGTTATGACGTCTTTTAGTTCTGACATATGCATGGCCTCCAACAGAACAAACATTCGGTAGTTTTATTATATCGAACAAGCGTTCTCTTGTCAACCACGAAAACTAAAAGAGCCATTTAATTTATTTCTTTTAAAAAGGTGCCTCAGGAATTAAGGCACCTTTTTGGCATCAGGCTTCGTTGCAAATGCCCAGTATCCGCAAGGCCCTCTGTTCCGCAGTCAGTCTCTTGTCATTGAGGACTTCGGCATGTTCGGAATCGGCCATATCAAACATTGGATCCTTACTGTCTCTTTCATACAGTACCGAGTTTCTGGCTATTACCTCTTCAACAGTCTGCAGTTCACACATAATGGAATCATCTTCCGGCATGACCATACCCATCATAAGTTCCATGATATGATCCATTCTCTTATACGCGTCGTATACCCTGATCAGATCTGTCATATCTTTAAGCTCCATAAGCACTCTCCTTTCCGGCCATTGGGCCTGTTGGTTCGGTACTGCCTTCATTTTAACAAATTCTTACCTGATGTCCAGCCAAATTGCAGGCAGGATACATTTTCATGAAATTTGGCAAAAAAAGAACAAGCAGCCTTAAAAATCGATTCAAAGCCGCTTGTTTACTGCAATTTTGATTTCCAAAAGCTGACCCTATGACCCCGTCCCGGGGGTTCATTCCAGGATCGGGATCGAGTAGCACATTACCTTCTTTGAAATGCCCTCATAAAAGCTTTCCGACCAGAAGATACTGCCCCGGTAGAGCAACGGCTGCACGCCACCTGTAAAATACATATTCCTGTAGGTTTTCTTTTTCAGGATCTTTCCGCTGTCATCCACCAGCACGTAGTGGAGCTTTTGATCCGATCCGTTCTTTTTCGATGTGGAAAAAAGCACCGCGAATCGATCCTCCGATACCTTTATGATACGGCTTTCACTGACGGGCTTTCCTTTTTTCGGATCATACCCGGTCAGCCAGATAAAATCGGTCTTTTTCTCTTTCTTATCGGTGACGCATAAAAAGATATTCCGTCCAAGCGTCTCCTCATCCCCTTTCACGCCGCTGATCTTTTGATCGTGAGGAACAGAACGCCCTGTCATAAGGACGTGCTTCGTGCCAACCTCCATACCGCCAAGCTCCGTTCCCGTATAATTGCCCTTATCATCCTGCGTAAAAGGGAAAACCTGTGTACTCTCTATCTGATTTTTGGAGGAATCTGGATACAAGACATCCGGCTCCTCATCAGGATCCTTTGGTTTAATGATGGCCAGGTTGACCGCTCTCGGATAGGCGTCTCCGTGATCTGCCTGATACAGCACGCCATCCTGGAAACGTACAAACTGATTAAAGGAGTGACTGACATAGTACATCTCTCCTACCTGAAAAGACATATTTTTTGTGTTGATATCAAACCCGATATTGCTCTGGTGCTTGACGCCGTCTTCTCCTGCAAACATGCCTCTCGGGCACAAAAGCACCAGCCTGTCACCATCCATAGCCATCCGTCCGTTGCCGGCTTTGAACTGATCCCAGATCCCGGGAAAGACAAACTCTACACCCCCCTTGATCTTACAGGTCTTTTTCTTTTTCCATGTACCGGAATACTGCACGATTCGGATCACTTCTTTATCCGGATCATCATTTTCATTGAGAAAACCGAAGGCCACGTAATTGTTGCCGTCTTCACCATGGTAAAAAGCGCCCCAGGTATCATGCTTCGGAAGACGTATCGTCTTTTTGTTCTTCACCTTCAGCTTGCTGCTCAGTGTGTAATCCAAAAGCTTTGTTTTTTCAACCACCACTACATGAAGCTTTCCGTCTTTTACATAGTAATACGTCTCGTCCGCACAGGACCAGTTCTTCCACTCGCTGTACTGTCCCTTTTTGGGCGTTTGATTGATACTCGATGCAACTGCTTTTTTCTTCGGCGTTTTTTTCATCGGATAATACAGTCCGCGACTTTGCGAATCCTCAAAGCTCCCATCCGGATATATGACGCGCAATCTGTAATAATAACAGTTGCCGCGACTTGCCTTTACCGCAGCCTGCGTTTTGGATGCATCGCAGTCGGCAACCTTTTTATAGGATCCGTTTTCCATATCGGACCGCAAAAGCTGATAGGATATTGCGTCCTCTACCGCGTGCCAGCTGACCTTCTGTCCCCTGGCCTGATTATCGATCGCTGTGATCGCTGACGCGATACACGTCTCCTCGTTTTGCTCAGCCAGCTTCTTCAGATTAAAGATTTCCGGACTTCCATACCAGTAATATTCCCCTGTAAAAAAGGGACCCACCATATAGTCCTGACAGATTCTTTCACCCTGACCGCTTAGCATGTAGGGGACCAGCAAGAGCGCATATGTATCTCTCTGTGAAAGTGTAAGTTTTATGCTGCTTTGTCCCGGCTTTGCGACAGCCGCGGGATCGGGAACCTTACCACCGTAGTTTTCTCCTTTTTGGCGAATATATACAAGGGCGCCGCATAGCGGACTCGGCGCATCCCAGGAAATATCTGCCGTCCCCCATTGAGCTTTTTTGATGCGAAACTCCTCCAGTGTTCCATCCATGATATACACATGAACGGTAAATGTGCTCTCTCCGATCCGAAAAATCAGATCGGCTTTCCCCCAGGCGCTTGTAAAAAAATACACCCCTAACGAATATTCTTTCTTCTCTCCGCGTCGTCCAAAGGCATACAATGTCCCGGATGCACTTTCAGGCTTCACAGACAGGATGCTTTCATCACTGCTTTTTACAGAATAGGGGATTTCATTTTCCGGACAGGTTCCGGCTACATCAATAAATAGCGGGATCTCTCCGCCACGGACGCTGACAAAATCAAAGCTTCCGTCCGGATTCTCTTTTACACGCTCATCATCCACATAAAAGGTGATCTCTCCGGTCTCCTGTGCCATCAGCCTGTCGTTTTTTTGAAACAACACAAATATGACAGCCAAGATCGCTATCCATAACAGCTTGCCTTTTTTTGTATATGGTTTTTGATTGCTCATTACCACTCTCATCCTTTTATTGTTCTGCATCTACCGTGACCTTTACGGGTGTACCGGGTTCATTCAAAAAGACTCATTTGCTGATATTTTTCCGGAAGGCTGCTCATGTAATGGAAACAATCCTCAGGTTTTGAGAGGATCCCGTTCGCCTGACAAGCCCTCTGAAAAACATCTTCCAGTTCCCGGGCTTTCGGGCTTGGCAGTTCATAGGCATTTCCGTATCGCCTGATATAGCGCTCCTTCATACCGGGAAAATGTCTGTCAAGGGCCGCATAGTAATATTCCCGGTCCCCTTCCCTTAAGGTAAGCCCCATGCCAAAATCTATGATACCTTTTACACCGACCCGTATACATTCCTTCAGGATCGATGTGATGTTTTCCTCCGTATCATTGATAAACGGCAGGATGGGTGTCATCCAGACAATGGTCGGAATTCCTCTTTTTTGCATTTCCTCCAGCACTTCGATCCGCCGCGTTGTGTTACAGACATTCGGCTCCAGTAAGCTGCACAAATGATCATCAAAAGTCGTGAGCGTCATCTGTACAACACATTTTGCATTTTTATTGATCTTATCCAAAAGATCGATATCACGCAGGATCCTGTCGGATTTTGTCTGGATCGCAAGCCCGAATCCGTATCGCAGTATGATCTCAAGGCACTTCCGGGTAAGATGCAATTCTTCCTCACAGTGCATGTAAGGATCTGACATCGCCCCGGTTCCGATCATGGCGCTTTTTCTCTTTGACCTGAGCGCTTTTTCCAAAAGATCAGGTGCATTCTGCTTTACTTCAATATCCTCAAAAGCATGTGGAAACTGATAGCATTTGCTTCGGCTGTCACAGTAAATACAGCCATGGGTACATCCCCGATAGATGTTCATTCCCAAATGACCGCCTGAAGAATTCAGTATTCCCTTGGCATTTACAAAATGCATTTTTTCTTCCCGTTTATCCTTCCTGTTGCTACTGCAAAGCGAAGCTGTCTTTTTTTCGATAGCAGGTAATCATTCGCAACTTGAAAATTATTATATCATTATTCTCTCGTAAGAACCATACCTCCTGTCACATCAGACAGTATCAGACAGCGTATCTGACAGCGCATCAGACAACGTATCAGAAAGTTTATTCACATTGTAGAAATATTTGATCAAAGATGTCCCCCATCTGCGTCTGAAATGGCCCTATGACTCCGTCCCCGTGGTTCCGTCCCCGTGGTTCACTTATTTGATATCCAGCTCAATCTCCTCGTCCAGTTTTTGCGATACATACTTTCCGTCTTTCTTACGTTGTTTTACACATTCCGTGAGCAGATACTCGATCTGGCCGTTGACGGAACGGAAATCATCCTCAGCCCATGCAGCGATGGCTTCATACAGCCTGGATGAAAGCCGGAGCGGAATCTGCTTTTTTTCAGCCATTAGTACAGACTCCCTGAGTTAACGATGGGCTGGGCATCTTTATTGCCGCACAGTACAACCAGGAGGTTGGAAACCATTGCAGCCTTACGTTCCTCATCCAGATCAACTGTCTGTTTTTCAGCCAGTCTGTCAAGCGCCATCTCCACCATGCCGACTGCACCGTCTACGATCAGCTTCCTTGCATCCACAACAGCTGCGGCCTGCTGACGCTGCAGCATAGCTGCCGCGATCTCAGGTGCATAAGCCAGATAGGTGATTCTGGCATCTACGATCTCAAGTCCCGCATCAAGGACTTTTTCCTGAATTTCTTCTCTGATCCTTCTTGCTACGATCTCGGTGGATCCGCGAAGGGAACCGTCATCTGCTTCACCGTCACCGGTGGTATCCACATTATCAGTTACGTCATAAGGATAAACCTTCACCACATTGCGGACTGCGGTATCACACTGGAGAGAAAGATATTCCTTAAAGTTGTCTACCGCAAACACTGCCTTGGCCGTATCGGATACTCTCCACATAACCGCAACAGCAACTTCCACAGGATTACCGAGGACATCATTCACCTTCTGCTTGCTGTTGGAAAGTGTCATGATCTTAAGGGAAATCTTCTTGGACATCAGCTCTGCCGCATTAATATTCACAGTCGTACCGTCTGCTGAGACAGAGGCTCCTCCGGCTTTCACATCACCGCTTTGTCCTAAGTGCGTGCCTGCCGCCGGATTAAAAGCGCTGCAGAAGGGATTTACATAGAAAAATCCGTCTCCTTTCAACGTCCCCACATACTTACCGAACAATGTAAGAACAAGGGCTTCATTAGGCTTTAACACCTTGAGTCCCAAAAGCGGGATCCATCCAAAGATCACATACAGGACACATACTACCAACAGCAGACCGGGCATAGGTCCATTGCCCCGGGATGCGCAATAAAAAATGCCAAGCCCTGCACCGATATAAAGAAGGATGTCTAAAAGAAGAACCAGTCCTCCGATTTTTCTTCCTGACATCACCCGCTCGGTTACTTCTATCTGTTTTTGTTTGCTCATAACGATACCACCTTTCTTTGGGTTCATTAGTAATTGTTTTGATATCTTTATGATATCACTTTAAATCATTTTGTCAACACGGAATATATTAAACATCAAATTTCCAGGTTCGCGATTTGTGATGCGGTTTACATAACGCATCAAATTCTTCATAAAAAAAGCGCAGGCAACCCTGCGCCTGATCATTGCAGAACATGCAAGATTCTGTCATAGAGCTCCTGCTGCTCCAATACCACGATGGCAATCTTTTTCTTAGCCCTGCTCAGCCCATGGAACAGGTTCAGCACAATATTTGCCTCTGCGTTTACCTGTAACAAATCTTTTCGTAAAAATCCATCCTCATCATAGAAAAAGCTTCTGTCCATAACCATCATTACCTGATCATATTCCTTGCACCCCGATGCTGCAGCTTCAACCGGTTGGCACACTTCCGACTCCTTTACGAATTCTTCGGGAAACGCAGCGGCGCAGGACAGTTCCCTGTCCCACAAATACACATATTCCTCCCTGCGAAGGCAGTCCACAAGGCATATGCACTCTTCCAAATTGTTAGCAAATGCTAACGAAACTGATGGGTAATGATGTCTTTGATCCCTGCCCTTATCGCGCATCAGGCAGGCAATAAATGCTGATAGTTCGTTATTCAAACGTATCCTGTTTGTAAGCTTATGGCGAATAAAGCTTTCCTCTGTTTCGATCAGAACGCAGCCCATATTTTTCCGTTCCAGAACAGAGATTGCATCTTCTTTATCATAGGAAACGATCACAGGAGCATTCCAATCCCGGGCCAGCTCCCGGATCATTGCAAATTCCTCTTCGTCGATCCTATGTCCTTCGTCCACCAGAATAGCAGCATAAGGACCGCCGGTTACATCAACAGCATTATGAATACTTCTCTCAAAAAAATCCACACGCTTCAAACGGTGATCCAGTTTTTGCAGCTTATCCGCATAGGATCCGTAATGCAGCACACATACTTTCTCCTTTTCGGAAAGCTCCAGAGCGATATCATATAGCAGGATCGTTTTTCCGGTTCCGGGAAGTCCCGTAATTCCCTGAATACAAAGGCTGTCTTTATCACTCTCCCAACTTACGATCTCCCGCAGGATCTGCTTTTTTATTTCTCTTTGCTGGGAAGTCAGGAAGTATTCTCTTCGCAAAAACTTTTCCGGATCCGTCAGCGGCGAGATCAAAAACTGCTCTTCCCTGAACAGATTCTCAATAGGTCCTTCATACAGGTTTTTCTGATTCTCCAAAACCAGCGCCAGTTCCTCCCAGTTTGCTTCCACCAGCCTGCCGCTGTTTGAAAGCCTTACCAGTCTGTCACTGCTACTGACATAAGTATAAAAAACAGCGCTTTTCCCAAGGGTCATCAGATAATAACGATTCTGCAAAAGTTGTTTTCTGATGGCTTCATCGGTAACAGCGCCGCTTTTCAGCTCAATATTCACGATTGTTTTTTCATCTATGCGCAAAAGATCAAATTCCTTACCCAGTTTCGGCATAATAAAAGAATAGAAAAAACGCACTCCTTCTCCGTTTTCCATATATTGGCAAAGTCTTTCTGAAACCCTTGCAAGTCCCTCAATCTCCCACTCTTTGATCTTCAGCATATGGCTTCGTTCCGACATCTGCCGTTCTGTTTTAGCCAGCCTCTGTTCTCCGTCTATTCTGGTTAACGCATAAATGTTGATAGGTTTCATTCGCAGTCTCCTTTTACCCGGAATCATTGAAAAGACTTTTTGATCGCGTCGATATCCGAAAGTAAATTGTACAGTTCATTCTCCGATAAAACGCCTCTTTTCAGCTCCTGCGGAAGCTTCCCTTTTTCATCATCTTCAAAGTCATCCCGCCATACAGTTTCATAATAGCGTTCCAGATCCTTGATATCCTGCTGCAGTTCCTTATACAGATCTGCGGCAGTGCTAAGCTCCTCCATCGCTGATCTTACCCTGTCCATCTTCTCTTCCATTAAGCGGATCCTGTCTGTCTGATTCATAGCTGCTTCCTCCGGCGAATCGGTTACGATTATTCTCCTTACATATTCTACCGTTTTTTTAATATAAATGCAAAAAAAGCCGCAGATCTGCGACTTTTCTTTAGGTAATCATACCTTCAAAACCGAACACCTTCATCAAATATCTTCATCCTGTGATAACTATCACCTTTACCCTATCTGTGGATAAGCCCTCGATCGATTAGTACTGGTCAGCTGCATACATTACTGCACTTCCACCTCCAGCCTATCTACCTCATACTCTCTAAGGGATCTTACTTACTGGGATATCTCATCTTGAGGGGGGCTTCACGCTTAGATGCC